>NZ_DATJIY010000017.1:0-22246 GCF_035492835.1 Dinghuibacter sp. | reverse complement strand
AGGAGCGTCGTGGTATCACCCAGGTTCTGCAACTCCCCTTCCGCGATCTTCCGAAGGATGCGCCGCATGATCTTGCCGCTGCGCGTCTTGGGCAATCCATTGACGAACTGGATCTTGTCGGGTTTGGCGATCGGTCCGATGATGCGGCTGACGGTGGCGGAGATGTCCTTGCGGACCAGCTCCTCTTCGCTCATTTTACCATTGTAGATGACATAGGCGTAAATCCCCTGCCCCTTGATATCGTGCGGATACCCGACGACGGCGCTTTCCACGACGCCGTGGTGCATATTGATCGCGTTCTCTACTTCCGCGGTCCCGATGCGGTGGCCGCTGACGTTGAGCACGTCGTCGACCCGGCCGGTGATGCGGTAATTGCCATCCGCATCGCGGAGTGCGCCGTCACCGGTAAAATACAAACCCGCATAGGTGGAAAAGTAGGTCGTGCGGCAACGCTCGTGGTCCCCGTACGTAGTCCTGATGATGGATGGCCAGGGGAATTTGATGCAGAGATTCCCGCTCACGTCGTTACCGGGCACTTCCTTCCCGTTCTCGTCGACCAGCACCGGTTGTACGCCCGGTAGCGGGAGGGTGGCGTATGAAGGTTTGGCGGGTGTGACGCCGGCCAGGTTCGAGATCATGATACCCCCGGTCTCCGTCTGCCACCAGGTATCGACGATGGGACAGCGGCCTTTGCCGATCATTTCGTCATACCAGTGCCAGGCCTCCTCGTTGATGGGCTCCCCCACGGTCCCGAGCACCTTCAGGGAATCCAGCTTGTAGGGCGACACGAAATCGGTCCCAAAGACCATCAGGGATCGGATGGCCGTGGGCGCGGTGTACAGGACGTTCACCTTGAACTTGTCGGTGATGGCCCAGAAACGGCCGGCGTCCGGGAACGTAGGGATGCCTTCGAACATCAGCGTCGTAGCCCCCGCGCTCAGCGGCCCGTAAACGATATAGCTGTGCCCGGTGATCCAGCCGATATCCGCGGTGCAAAAATGTACGTCCCCCGGTTTATATTGAAATACGTTGACAAAGGAGTAGTTGGTATAGATCATATACCCCGCGCTGCTGTGGACCACGCCCTTTGGCTTACCCGTGGAACCGGAGGTATACAGGATGAACAGCGGGTCTTCGGCGTCCATCGCCACCGCGGGGAAATCGGGGTTCCCTTGTGTCTCAACCCGGTTGATCTCGTCGTCCCACCATACGTCCCGGTCCTTGATCATGCTCACCGGGGTGCGCGTCCTGGTGTGTACGATAACCCTTTTTACAAAGGGGCAGGTCACCAGGGCGTCGTCGATGACCGACTTCAGGGGAATGGTTTTGTTGCCGCGGAAGGCGCCGTCGCAGGTGATTACGTATTCGGCCTGCGCGTCCTGGAGACGGTCGGCTATCGACTGTGCGGAAAAACCACCAAAGATCACCGAATGGATCGCCCCGATACGCGCGCAGGCGAGCACGGCGATCGCCAGCTCCGGGACCATCCCCATATATATACAAACCCTGTCTCCCTTTTTTACGCCGTTGTTCGCCAGCGCCCAGGCAAACTGGCACACCTTGAAGTGGAGACGACGGTAGGTAAGCACGCGATGGTGCTCCTCCGGATCATTGGATTCCCAGATGATGGCCGGCTGATCGCCCTTGTCGGCCAGGTGCCGGTCGAGACAGTTCTCGGTGATGTTCAATTGTCCCCCGATAAACCACTTCACCCTCGGTTCCTTGAAATTCCATTCCAGGACCTTGTCCCAGGGCTTTTTCCAGGTAAAAGTGGACGCGATTTCCCCCCAGAAGCCTTCAGGATCTTCTACGCTTTTTTTATACGCGGCGTGGTAGGCTTCCAGGGACCCTATCTGATACGGGTATGACATGGCAAACGATTTGAGGCCCGAATATATGAATTTAGTACGTTTGTGTATGTCCATCGCTGTAGAGCACCTGACAAAAAGATATGGCGGTCAAACCGCGGTAAACGATCTGTCCTTTTCCGTAGGCCAGGGAGAGATCGTCGGTTTTCTCGGCCCCAACGGGGCGGGTAAGTCCACGACCATGAAGATCATCACCGGTTATCTCGAAGCCGACGGAGGCACCGTAACGGTCATGGGGAAACAGGTCGGCAAAGACCCGCTCCAAACAAAAAAGGCCATCGGCTACCTGCCCGAAGCCAACCCCTTATATTATGACATGTATGTCCGCGAATTTCTCCAGTTCATCGCGGACGTCCATCGGCTGGGCAAGGCTTCCAGGACCCGGATCGACGAGGTCATCGCCGTCACCGGTCTCACGCCGGAATACAAGAAAACGATCGGGGCGCTGTCCAAGGGTTACAAGCAACGCGTAGGTCTTGCGGCCGCCTTGCTCCACGAGCCCAGCGTATTGATCCTGGACGAACCCACATCGGGCCTCGATCCCAACCAGATCATCGAGATCCGCGAGCTCATCCGGAACCTGGGGATGGACAAGACGGTCCTGTTTTCCTCACATATATTGCAGGAAGTGGAAGCCCTTTGCGATCGCGTCATCATCATCGACAAGGGAAATCTCGTGGCCGACGCCCGGCTTGCCGAGTTGCGCAATGCGGGGAACGGCGCGGAGGAAGTAACGCTCGTAGTAAAGGAAATCATCGACCCCGCGCTCTTTGCGGCCGAAGCGCTGATCACGCAGTACCGGCAGAAAGGCGAAGGGCACTGGACGCTAACCACCGTTAGTTCGGCCGATTTAAAGAAACGTTTACTGGAGCTGGCTTTGCAGAATAATTGGAACATTGTTTCTTTGCACAGCGAATCCGGAAGCCTTGAAGCGATATTCCGCTCCCTGACGACGCAGTCCTGATTCGCTTCACTAAAAAATTACATTGTAATGAGCTACATCGCAGAGGTACACGCCAGACAAATTTTGGACAGCCGCGGCAATCCGACCGTGGAAGTGGACGTCATCACCGAAGACGGCCAACTCGGTCGCGCCGCAGTGCCATCCGGGGCTTCTACCGGCAAGCACGAGGCCGTAGAGCTGAGGGATGGTGACAAGAGCATATACATGGGCAAGGGCGTATTGAAAGCCGTCGCCAACGTCAATGATATAATCGCGCCCGAGGTCGTAGGCATGGACGCCACCGACCAGGTAGGCATCGATGCGCGCATGATCGAGCTGGATGGCACCGAGAACAAAGGCCGTCTGGGCGCCAACGCCATTCTCGCCGTTTCGATGGCTGTCGCCAAAGCGGGCGCCGCTGAGACCGGTCTCCCGCTGTACCGCTACCTCGGTGGCGTAAACAGCACCGTTCTCCCGATACCCCTGATGAATATCCTGAACGGGGGTGTGCACGCCGACAACAAGATCGACTTCCAGGAGTTCATGATCGTTCCCATCGGCGCCGATACGTTTAGCGAAGGGCTGCGCTGGGGTGTCGAAGTTTTCCATAACCTCAAGACCGTCCTGAAGAAAAAAGGCTACAGCACCAATGTCGGCGACGAAGGCGGTTTCGCTCCCGAAATCCAGAGCAACGAAGAAGCGATCGAAACGGTCCTCGCCGCCATCGAAGCCGCGGGCTACAAAGCCGGCTCGCAGATCGCCATCGCCATGGACGCCGCCAGCAGCGAAATGTACCAGGACAACGGGACCTACACCTTTTACAAGAGCTCCAAGAAAAATATCAGCCGGGAAGAAATGGTTGCCTACTGGACCAAATGGGCGAATACCTACCCCATCGTTTCCATTGAGGACGGCATGGCCGAAGACGATTGGGATGGCTGGAAACAACTCACCGAGTCTATCGGCCGCAAGGTCCAGCTCGTGGGTGACGACCTGTTCGTGACCAACGTGACCCGCCTGGCCGAAGGCATCAACCAGGGCATCGCCAACAGCATCCTGATCAAGGTCAACCAGATCGGCACGATCACCGAAACCATCAACGCCGTACAGCTGGCCCAGTCCAACGGCTATACCACCGTGATGAGCCACCGTTCCGGCGAAACCGAGGACACGACCATCGCCGACCTCGCCGTCGCCCTCAACTGCGGCCAGATCAAGACCGGTTCCGCGTCCCGCACCGACCGCATGGCCAAGTACAACCAACTGATCCGCATCGAAGAAGCCCTCGGAGCAGCCGCCGTCTACCCCAAAGGCCTCTTCAAACTATAGACGCGCGCCCGCGCACCGGCCCACGTCTCACGACCGGCCACGACCGGCCTTCGCGCCGGCCCCGCGGGCACGCCTCTAAGCACCGGGAGTGGGGCGGGATGCCTCTTTTACCCCGTTTTTGCGAAAAGTTTCGCAAAAACGGGGTAAAAGAGGCACCTCGCCCCACTCCCTTGCTTTACAGCGTGCGAAGTCCCGCGCCGAAGCCAGCGTGCGAAGCCCCGCGAAAATGGCGCGTCAGAACCGAATTTGTTTTAACTTTAGGTATGCTGGCGAAAATTCCAAAGTGGCTCAAAAACCGATACCTCCTCACCGCGGCGGCCTTTGTCCTTTGGATCACCTTCTTCGACAGGAACGACCTGTTCACGCAAAGGGAACGGGCGAGAGACCTGAGGAATCTCGAAAAAAGCAAGACTTACTATTCCAATCAGATAGACGCGGCAAAAAAAGAATTGAACCAGATGAGCCACGATCCGAGCGCCCTGGAGAAATACGCAAGGGAAAAGTACCGGATGAAAAAGGACAACGAGGACGAATTCACCATCGACGACAGTCCCGCCACCAAATAGCCGTCCCTGAACACGCCGCTAAACCACAACGACCTGTAAAGCACCTAGTTAGTGTTTATGTTAAGGAAATTTGGCGAGTCCCGCACAATTTTAGCGCGATAACCGCCGTTTTTCAAAAGCAAGTAACTACACACTGCCTATGCTCGACTTTACCCCGGAAAATCTGATTTCCTACCTGTACGGTGAAACAGATGAAGTGACAACGGCCCGCATCAAATCGGCTTTGGATAGCAGCTGGGCCCTCAGGGAGAAAATGCTGGTGCTGAAAACCTCCATGGACCGTTTGGACGCCGCGCCCCTTCCATCACCCTCCGCAAGCTCGGTAAACGCAATCCTGGCCTACGCCCGGGAACGGTCAAAGGTCGTACCTTAGCCGTACCATGACGATCCAGCAACGCTACCAGTTTGTCATCGACTATTTTCAGGAACACGCGCCCGACGCGGAAACAGAGCTCATCTACGACAGCCCCTATCAACTCCTGGTAGCGGTCATCCTGTCCGCGCAATGCACCGACAAGCGGGTCAACATGACGACACCCGCGATCTTCGCACGTTACCCGGACGCGGAATCGCTGGCCAAAGCGAAGGTGGAAGACGTCTTCGGCCTCATCAAAAGCATCTCCTATCCCAACAACAAGGCCAAGCACCTCGTGGGCATGGCGAATATGCTCGTGGATGATTTCCACGGGGAGGTCCCTCTTACCGTGGACGAGCTGATCACCCTGCCCGGGGTGGGCCGCAAGACCGCCAACGTGATCACGTCGGTCGTCGACAACCAGCCCAATATGGCGGTGGACACCCACGTCTTCCGGGTGGCCGCCAGGATCGGCCTTACGCGGAATGCAAAGACGCCGCTGGCCGCCGAACGGCAGCTCATCAGCCACATCCCCGAAATACTGATCCACAAAGCGCACCACTGGCTGATCCTGCACGGGCGTTATGTCTGCGTTGCCCGTAACCCCAAGTGCGAAGAATGCGGCCTCCAACCCGCCTGTATCTACTTTCAAAAGCTGCTGAAGACCGCAAAGTCATAAAAGGCATGGACTACGGGGCCGAATTCAAAAAATATTTTACCAGCCATCAAACCAGCCTGGCGGTTCGGGTCACGATAAGCGTCGTCCTTCCTCCCATCGTGTTTTATTACCTGGGCCTGCTGCCCATCGGCGCGGCCATGTCACTTGGCGCGCTCTGCACCAGTCTCACCGATACCCCGGGTCCGCCGCACCATCGCCGCAACGGCTTTTACGCCAGTATCGCGCTGAATGCCGTCACAGCGGTTGTCGTGGGTTTTACCAACGCCTGGCACGTCGTGCTGGGTGCGGAGATCGTCGTCCTCGGTTTCCTGTTCAGCTTTATCGCCGTCTATGGCGTCAGGGCCGGCAACGTCGGTATCCTCGCCCTCCTGGTGCTGATCCTCAACATCGACTCCCGCCGGTCCCAGGTACAGGTTGTGCTCAACGGCCTCTACATCGCCGCCGGCGGCGTCTGGTATGCCTTTTTAAGCCTGGTGCTTTATACGATATTCCCTTACCGGCTGGCGCAACAGGCGGTGGGCGAGTCCATCATTTCCGTGGCCCGCTATTTCCGTATCAAAGCCCGTTTTTATGCTACCGGCGACAACTTCGACGACGCCTACGACGACCTGATGAAAGAACAGGTCGTCCTCCAGCAACAGCAGGACCAGGTCCGGGAATTGTTGTTCAAGACCCGGCGGATCGTAAACGACTCGACGCCCAAGAGCCGGGTATTGCTGATGATGTTCGTGGATTCGGTGGACCTCTTCGAGATGATCCTGTCTTCCCAGCAGGATTATCGTTTCCTGCACGAGCAGTTCGATGGAACGGGCATCCTGGAAGACTTCCGCGACGTCATAACCGCCATGGCGGACGAGCTCGAGGCCATCGGGATCGCGGTCCAGGCGTCGGAGGGGTATAAGGGCGCCGTCGCGCCGCTGCAAGAGCTACAACGCCGGCTCGACGCGCTGGACAGGCAACCGCACAACCAGGAAGGCTACATCAGTCTCCAACACATACTCCATAATATACGCGATATACAGGAACGGATGAACCGCCTCAGCTTGTACACCCACTACGACCAGCTCACGGCGGCTGGGTACAAGGGCGAGATAGACTATACCCGTTTCATCACCCACCAGCCCATCGACGCCGAGGTATTCGCCGATAACCTGACCCTACGCTCCCAGGCCTTTCGCCACGCCCTCCGGCTCTCGCTGGCGATGCTCGTCGGCTACGTCGTATCCCGTTTTATGCCCTGGGGTCACGGTTATTGGATCGTGATGACCATTTCGATCATCCTCAAACCCCTGTTCGGTTCTACCCGGAAGCTCTATTTCCAGCGGCTGGGGGGCACGCTCGTCGGCGCGGCGGTCGGGGGGTTGGTCCTCTATTTCGTCGCGGGCAACCCGGTGCTCCTGGGCATCATGGTTGTCGCCATGATCATCGGGTACAGCATGCAAAAAAGGGACTACTTCGTGTATTGCATCTTCCTGACCGTATTCGTCCTGATCGCCTTTCACCTGTTGTACGGCCACGACTTCAGGGAAATCCTCCGTGACCGGGTGTACGATACGGTCATCGGGTCGTGCATAGCCCTGGCGGCAAGCTTTGTATTCCTGCCCGTCTGGTCGCACGAAACGATGCGGGAATCGATGCGGGAAATGATCCGCGCCAACCAGCGCTACTTCAGCCTCGTCGCCCGTGCCTATACGGGCAGGCGCGCCATGGTGGCAGATTTCAAGGTGGCCCGCAAGGACGCCTTCGTCGCCCTGGCCAACCTTTCCGACAATTTCCAGCGTATCCTGACCGAGCCCCGCTCCAAACGGAAGAACGTCCCCTTTATGCACCAGTTCGTCGTGTCCAGCCAGATGTTTGCCGCGCACACCGCTTCGCTGGCGTACTACGACCAAAGTTTGCAAAGACAAAATTCCTTGGGGGACTTTGATGCGATGGTGCGGGACGTCAACTTCCACCTCGACAACGCACGGCTGTTATTGGGCGACAAGGTGGAGCAAGGGACCCCTGAAGCCATACCTGCGCCGCGGGAGGGCGACGCCGCCTATAAGACCGTCGAAGACCAGTTCGAGATACTTCATACCCTTTCCAGGGATATCGAAAAAGCCGTGCGGAAATACGGGTCGACCCTCACGGAGCCGGCGGGCGCCGATGCGGTTTAAAAGCCGCGGCACACTCCATTATATATACTTGCGCAATTCCGCCACCAACTCCGCCTTGGTAATAGGTATCCCCATCGTCTTGTGAAACCCTTTGGCATCCACCAGGTACTTATCCCGGATGATCTTGATCAGCTGCCCATTGTTTATCTCGGGGATTAAAATGGTCTCGTACTGATCCAGCATATGCCCCAGGTTCCGCGGTAGCGGCCGCAGGTAGCGGATATGCGCGTGCGCCACCGCGTGGCCTTCGGCCAGCATCTCCTGGACCGCGCTTTTGATCGCGCCATAGGTGGAGCCCCAACCCAGGACCAGCACCTTTCCCTTGGCGGGACCCGCGTCCAATGTCTGCTCGGGTATGTATTCCGCAATCATTTCCACCTTTTCCTGGCGGATACGCACCATCTGCTGATGGTTTTCGGGATCGTAGCTGACGGCGCCGGTGACGTTTTGCTTTTCCAGACCGCCGATCCGGTGCTCCAGACCGGGCGTGCCCGGGACGGCCCACGGCCGCACCAGCTTTTCGTCCCGCAGATAGGGCTGGAACTTGTCTTCCCCGATCGCCAGGTCGGTCTTGAAGGAGACGTCGATGGCGGGAAGGTCCGCGCTTTGCGGGAAACGCCAGGGCTCCGCCCCGTTGGCGATGTAGCCGTCGCTGAGGAATATCACCGGGGTCATGTGCTGGACCGCTACGCGGACCGCTTCATAGACGCCATAAAAACAATCGCTGGGGGTCGATGCGGCGATCACCGGCATCGGACTTTCGCCGTTCCGGCCGTAGTACGCCTGGAGCAGGTCGCTTTGTTCGGTCTTGGTGGGGAGACCGGTGGACGGACCGCCCCGTTGCACGTCGATGATGAGCAGGGGGATTTCCAGCATCACCGCCAGCCCCATGGCTTCCGACTTCAGCGCCATCCCCGGGCCCGACGTCGTCGTTACGCCAAGCGACCCGCCATAGCTCGCGCCGATGGCCGCGGTAATACCGGCGATCTCGTCTTCCGCCTGGAAGGTCTTTACCCCGAAGTTCTTGTACCGGCTCAGCTCGTGCAGGATATCCGAGGCAGGCGTGATGGGATACGTGCCCAGGAAGAGCGGCAAAGCGCTCTTCTGCGACGCCGCGATCAGGCCGTACGCCAACGCCTGGTTGCCCATGATCGACCGGTAGACCCCGGGCTCCATCCGCGCCTTGGAAACCTGGTAACGCGTGGTGAAGGCTTCGGAGGTGTCCCCGAAGTGATAGCCCGCCTTGAGCGCCTTGATATTGCTTTGGAGGATCTCCTCCTTTTTGCCGAATTTCTCTTCCAGGAAGCTGATCGTGCTGTCCAGGTTGCGGTTGTACATCCAGTAGAGGTACCCCAGCACGAACATGTTCTTGGCGCGGTCCTTTTCCTTGGTCCCCAGGGTATATTCCTTGAGGGCCTCGCGGGTCATTTTGGTGACGTCGATCCTCACGACACCATAGTTGGACAGGCTGCCGTCCTCCAGCGGGTTGACGCCGTCGGGATACCCTGCCAGCCGGAGGTTCTTGGCGTCGAAACCGTCTTCGTTGACGATGATCCGTCCGCCCTTTTTTAGCCCTTTCAGGTTGACCTTGACCGCGGCGGCATTCATAGCCACCAATACATCATATTGATCGCCAGGAGTATAGATTCTATCGCTCGAAAAGTGCAACTGAAAGCCGCTTACCCCCGGCAACGTACCCTGGGGCGCGCGGATTTCCGCGGGAAAGTCCGGGAAAGTGGCCAGGTCGACCCCCAGCAGGGCTGTATTGTTGGTAAATTGACTCCCCGTCAGCTGCATCCCATCCCCCGAATCCCCGGCGAATTTGATCACTACGTCCTGTACAATTTCATTTTGACGCTCCATACGCACCATTTAGGGCGACAAAGTTAGTACTTAATGGCTTTCGGGACAGGCATTTATCCTGTGGATGCAGAAAACGCCCGTTAGTATGGCGATCCAGTAGGCTAGAGGCTCTGGCACAGGCCTTGTAATTGCTTATTGGTTAACCTAATATAGATTTTTATGAAAAACACCCTGAATAACCTGCTGGCCGCGGCGATGATCGCCACCGCCTGCTCTTTCATAGCCCCGGCCGGGAACCTGGCCACGCCACCAGAGCCCGCGGCTACAAAAACCGAAGGAACCAGTATCAAGGGCCGCGTCGACCCGCTGGACGCCGCGGTCACCGCCGTCGCTATCTCCGCCACCGACTCGGTCACAACCGCGGTAACCGATGGCATGTTCCTCCTGAACGTCCGCCACGGCACCTACAAGCTGATTATCGTAGCCAAGGCCCCCTACAAAAACGTGATCAAGGACAACGTCGAGGTCGCCGACGGGAATACCACCGACGTGGGGACCATACGGATGCAGGAGTAGCTACTTCCCATCCTTGTGCCGCCAGAGGTGCATGCACGCGTACGTCCGGTAAGGACTCCACTTCGCGGAAATGCGCAGCATCTTCTCCCGGAAGGCCTTTTTGTCCTCCATCTTCAACCGGTAAATCGCGGCAACCGCCTGCTGCAGCCCCAGGTCGTCGGCCGCAAACACGTCGGGCCGCCCCAGAGTGAACATCAGGATCATCTCGACGGTCCACCTCCCTACTCCCTTGATCTGGGTCAAATACGAGATAACCTCGTCGTCCGTCATCGCCTGTAACTGCCCAAAACCCATCCCCTCCGAAAGCGCGAACCGCGCGATATTCTGGACATAACCCGTCTTGGCGCCGGACAACCCGATCGCCCGGAGCGTTTCCGGCGGCGTATCCAGGACACGCAGGGGCTCCGGCTTTCCGCCGTAGAGGTCGACAAAACGCCCCCGGATAACCGAAGCCACGCGCGTAGAGAGCTGTTGGGACATGATCGCCCCCGTTAGGTTCAGCCAGACGTCTTCCGACGGGGCCAGGATAACCGGCTTATCCAGCGCCAGCAAGGGCGCCAGGCGTTTGTCCAGGGACAGGTGGGCGAGGTAAGCCGGGCGTTTGGATGCCATACTGAAGGGATTTTGGTAATAATAAATTAAAATTAATTATACATTCTGATAACAATGGAATTCAAACTTTGACAAACCTCTATTGGTGAAAAAGCATTACAAGACGATCGTCCTATCCGACCTCCACCTGGGCATCAAGAACTCGAGGGTAAAGGAAGTGGTGGAATTCCTGAAAGGCCATAGCTGTGACACGTTAATCCTCAACGGCGACATCATAGACGGTTGGCAATTGAAGAAATCCGGTAGCTGGAAAAGCAAACATACCAAGTTCTTCAAGTTGATCATGAAGTGGATTGCCAAAAACGACACGAAGGTCATCTATCTCCGCGGCAACCACGACGACTTCCTGGACGAAATCCTCCCCTTCTCCCTGGGCAATTTCTCGATCAAGAAGCACCATATCCTGCATAGCGCCGACAAACGCTACTACGTCGTCCATGGCGACATCTTCGACACCGTCACCACCAAGCTCAAATGGCTGGCTAAATTAGGGGATGTCGGGTACACCTTCCTCCTCTGGCTCAACCGCCACTACAACAACTACCGGGTCAAAAAGGGCCTGCCCTACTATTCGCTTTCCCAAGTTGTCAAGCAGAAGGTAAAACAGGCCGTCAGCTTCATCTCCGACTTCGAAGAGCAGCTGGCCGAGGTCGCCAAGGCCAACCGCTGCCACGGGGTCATTTGCGGACATATTCACCAGCCCGCCAACAAAATGATCGGAAATATTCACTATCTTAACAGCGGCGACTGGGTCGAAACGCTCAGCGCCCTTGTTGAGGATGAAGCAGGAAACTGGGAAGTGATCTTTTACTCCGAGTGGATAAAATCGCAAACCGCTCCCGCTCCCGAATCTATGATCGCACCGGCCACAGAGGGATGGGTCTTACAGCCCGCTTAAAGATGTTGAAGGTATGGAAAGCCGTTCATTTATTTTTGCCGTACAGGGGGAGGGAAGAGGGCACCTCACGCAGGCCATTTCGGTGTACGAGATGCTGGTCAGCCGCGGCTTCAAGGTACACGCCGTCCTGGTAGGCACCAGCCAGCGCCGCGAATTGCCCGAGTTCTTCAAAAGGAAGATCCCCGTCCCGATCATCCCCTTCCAGAGTCCCAATTTCACCACGGACCCCAAAAACAAATCGATCCGGCTGGGCGCCACCCTTTGGAAGACCCTCAAGGGCCTTCGCAAGTACGCCAAAAGCCTCCGTCTTATAAAGGATACCATCCACCAGTACCAGCCCGACGCCGTCATCAACTTTTACGAGCCCCTGGTCGCCTGGTATTCACGCCGCCGGCAGGGTAACACCCGCGTGATCGGCATCGCCCACCAGTACGTCTATCTCCATCCCGAATTCGAATTCCCCGAAGGCCGGCGCATGGACCGGCTGATCATCCGGAACTATACGCGCCTGTGCGCCATGGGCGCCGACACCCTGCTGGGTCTGTCGTTCTATCCCCTGCCCCCGGGGCCCAACCAGAAGCTCAAGGTGCTCCCGCCCCTGCTCCGTAAAGAGGTCTTCGAGCAGGACATCCATTCGCAACCCTTCCTGCTGGCCTATGTGCTGAACGCCGGGTATATGCAGGACATCATCAACTGGCATAAGGCCCACCCGGATACCGAGCTGCACTGCTTTACCGACAGCAAGGCGGTAAAAGGCAAATGGCGTTACGACGACACCCTTTGTTTCCATTCGCTGGATGACCGGAAATTCCTGACGATGATGGCCAGCTGCCGCGGCCTGGTCTGTACCGCCGGTTTCGAATCGGTTTGCGAGGCCCTCTACCTCGGCAAACCCGTCCTGATGATCCCCGTGGGCGGTCACTTCGAACAGTTCTGCAACGCCCGCGACGCCGTCAAGGCGGGTGCCGGTATATTCGACGCCGAATTCAGGATCGACCGGCTCCTCGAGTTTATCCCCCACTATACGCCGTCGGAACACTATCGCCGATGGATAAAGGGTGTGGAATACGACGTGCTGAGCGCCATCGACAAGGTCTTGCCGCCAACCGACAACGCCAACCGTCAGGTGAACGTGATACTGACGCTGCCGTCCTTCTCGTCCTTGAGCAGGACGCCCAGCTCCAACAGCTGAGTCCTTATCTTATCGGATGTCGCATAGTCTTTCTTCCCGCGGGCATCCTTGCGGAGGTCGATCAGCAGCTGCAGGACGCCTTCGAGGACTTGGTTATCCCCCCCCTTTTCATCCTGCAGACCGAAGATGTCTTCGAGGTAAGTCTTGAAATAGCGTTGTAACCGGTCGAAGGTTTCGCGGCTGAGCGCGTCAGCGCCCACGTGCTTGTCCCTTATACCATTGACCACCGGCGCCAGCTCGAACAGATTGGCCAGCGTCTTGGCGGTATTGAAGTCGTCGCTCATGAACTCATCCATGCCGTCCAGCAGCTCGTTTACCTTGGCGTCCAGCTCCGCGTCGGATGCGGACCCGGCAGGCGCTGGCAGGCGCTTCAGTACCTCATAGGCCTCCCACAGCCGCCGCAACCCCTTTTCCGCCGCCTTGAGCGCCTCGTTCCCAAAGTCGAGGGTGCTCCGGTAGTGCGTCTGGAGGATAAAGAACCGGATCGTCATCGGCGAATACGCCTGCTCCAGGAGGGGGTGGTTGCCGCTGAACAATTCCGTCAGCTTAATGACGTTGTTGTAGCTCTTCCCCATCTTCCGCCCGTTGATGGTGATCATGTTGTTGTGTATCCAATACCTGGCCGGCATCTCGTGGTTGCAGACCGTGCTTTGCGCTATTTCGCACTCGTGGTGCGGGAATTGCAGGTCCATCCCGCCGCCGTGGATGTCGAACCGTTCGCCCAGGTATTTGGTGCTCATGGCCGAGCACTCGATGTGCCAGCCCGGGAAACCCTCGCCCCACGGGGACGACCACCGCATGATGTGCTCGGGGGGCGCGTTTTTCCAGAGGGCGAAGTCGACCTTGTTGCGCTTTTCGTCCTGGTTGTCCAGTTCCCGGCCGCTGTCTTCCAGCTCCTCCAGGATACGGCCGCTCAGGATACCGTACGGCTGACCCTTTTCCTTATAGTCATGGTTGTATTTCTCGACGTCGAAATACACCGACCCGTTCGCCACGTACGCGTAGCCCGCATCCAGGATTTGCCGGATCATGTCGATCTGCTCCACGATATGTCCGGTGGCCGTCGGCTCTATGCTGGGTTCGAGGTTCCCGAATTTGCGCATGGCCCAGTGGAAGAGGTTGGTATATTTCTGGACCAGCTCCATGGGCTGGAGTTTTTCGAGCACCGCCTTCTTCGAAATTTTGTCTTCCGCTTCCCTGCCTTCCTCTTCGAAGTGCCCCGCGTCCGTGATGTTCCGCACATACCGGACCGTATACCCCAGGTGCATCAGGTAGCGGTAGACCACGTCGAAGGTGATAAAGGGGCGCGCGTGACCCAGGTGGGACTCCCCGCTCACCGTCGGACCGCAGACATACATGCCTACCCTGCCGGGGATCAGTGGGACGAATACTTCTTTTTGCCTTGTCAGGGAATTATGGACCTTCAAATCTGCCATGATGGGGCAAATTTAGCATTTGGCGGCGGCAAATCGCACTCATTTTGCGGGCAGCCTATCCGCATCCGGATCAATGCTCCCGGGATCATAAATCGTCGCCGTAATGGGAAAGTGGTCGCTCAACACCCGGGGCGTGCAGGAATACTGGTAAGCGTTGTACGAAGGATCGAAGAGGATATAGTCTATTCGGAGCGTCGGCGAAATCTGGGAAAAAGTACGGCTCCACCCGTTCCCCTTTTCCCGGAACGCGTCCTTGAGGCCTTTGACGATGGTTTCGTAGGCATAAGAGTTGGGGACGTCGTTAAAGTCGCCGCAGACGATGACCGGGTTGGGGCTATGCTCCACGACCTCATGGACCACCGCGCTCTGATCGGCGCGCCGGAGCAGCCCGGCTTTTATCTTGCCCACGATGTTCCGGCCGTATTGCTTTACCCGTTCCGTTTGCGATAAGGGCGGGCTGTCGAGAAAGGCATAGTCCTGTTTGTCGAAGTGTAGCGACTGAAGGTGTACGTTGAAAACCCGGAAGGTGTCCAGCGGCGTGACGATGTCCGCGTATTCGAAGACGTCGTTGTACTTCCGGTCCTTACCGATGATATTGGTCTGTTGCAGGATGGGGTACTTCGAAAAGATGATGACCCCGTAGTGATAGATTGTGTTGTTATAGCGGGAGTCGGCGTATAGCTCGTAGGCCACGGCATAGTAGGGGAAGCCGAGCGCGTGCCGGAAGCTCTGGATGGAATAGGGATAGGCCAGGCTGTCTGAAAAGAAAAACTCCTGGAAACAGGCTACGTCCGGGTCTTCCTTGCGGATCAGCTCGATCATATGCTGTTTGGTCGCGGGATCCTTTTTGTTGTTGAAAAAATTGAACAGGTGCACGTTCCAGCTCATCACCTTGAGCATGTTCGGGGGCTTGGGGTCACCCGCATGGTTGTCCACGTGAAAGGACATGAAAGCGCGCATCTGACCCAGCGACAGCAGTATGCCGGCGATCGATAACAGCATCCAGCGGTAACGCCGGCGTATCAGCCAGAAGAGCAGGAAAAGGAACGTAACCAGCAGCAACAACGGAAACCCGAGGGCCATGAACCCAAGCGGCCACCAAACCTTCGGGTCTACGTGGGGGATAAGGGCCACCGACAGCAGGAGGGCGACGACCAGGCTGTTAACGACGATCAGGAGCACGCGCATGGGAATCACAACTCTTCTTCTTCGCTCGCCCGCTTCAGGAACTCCCTTTCCTCTTCGGTCAGGTGCTGGTAGCCCTTTTGCGAGATCTTGTCGAGAAGCTCGTCTACTTTTTGTTGGGTGATCAATGGCGTCTTCGTATAAGGCGGATTACCCTGGTTTTTATAGAACAATTCTTTTTTGAAAACCTTTTTCTCCTTGATGTTGTTCGGGTTGAACAGGTTGATCGACCAATCGTAAAAGCGCTGCATCCACGCGCCCCAATCACGACCCCGGCGGAGTTCCTTCACGAACACGAAGCCCATGGCGGCGCCGGCCGCGTGTGATATATGAAACGCATAAGGCGCGCTACCCAGCCCCGCCAGGTCGACCACGACAAAGACCAGCGTCAGGATCCATAACGGAATCCCTCCGTTCAGCATCGGGAATATCCGGTAATCGGGAGAAACCACCGTGGTGGCCACCGCCAGCGCCATAATCCCGGGGTTGGCTCCCATGAGCTCCAGGGGAGGGACGGTCGCCTTCAGGCTGGGAGAGAGGCTACAAACCGCCATAAACACTACGCCACCCAGGAGCCCGCCATACAGATAAATGGGGATGATTTGCCGGTTCCCCGTCAGCTCCTGCATGATGTATCCAAAAGCCCAAAGCCAGAGCATATTGCTCAGGAGCAGCCAGGGGTCGGTATGGATGAACATCCCGGTGATCAGCGTCCAGGGTCTCGACGCCAGGTGCGCGACGTACCCCGGCAGGGCCACCCAATCCACCACGTCCCTTTTGAAAAGGTTTACCGCGATGGTCTGGTTGGAGACCGTGAATTTGTATATCAGCTGGGTGAACCCCAGTATGATGAATGCGATGGCGTTGATCGCCACCAGGTTCAATAGGGCATTGTTGGACTCTCCCAGCAAAATCCTGCGTCGGCTATTTCTTTCCGTGACTGCCATAAAAATCGGTGCTTCCTGGTTCTAACGTGGAAATCTGCTATAAAGTTACAAAAATGGCCGGAAGCGCACAGCCGTCAATTTAAATCCTGCCGGCGACGCTTTAGCCTCCGGTTTTGGAAGTAGACGAGCAGGAAGCCAACCAGCGCCCCGGTCAAATGGGCGAAGTGGGCTACATTGTCTCCCTGTAACCTGGCCACGCCCAAAAAGAACTCCACGACCACGTACCCCGCCACCAGCCACTTCGCCTTGATCGGAAACGGGATGGGCAGGATGATCATCTCGGCATTGGGGAAGGTATAGCCAAAAGCCACCAGGACCCCGAACACCGCCCCCGAGGCGCCATACATTACCGAGTCGACTCCGGCTCCCGCTGTATGATTGCCCAACACGGCCATGATTCCCGTATACAGCACTGCCGCCCCTATCCCACAGATCATGTAGAAATAAAAAAAGCGCCTGGACCCCCAAACGATCTCAAGGGTGCTCCCGAACATCCATAGGGCGAACATATTGAAGAAGACGTGCTGCCAGGAAACGTTGTCGTGCACGAACATGTATGTCAGGTACTGATAGGGCTGGAAGAGCGGAGACTGAAAATCGAACAACGCCAGGTGCAGTATGATCCATTGCCCCCGGGCCGCCGAGGATATCTCCAGCAGCCAGACTACTAAATTGATGATTATCAAACCCCTTACAACAGGAGGGAAACCCGGCAGGCCGAGTCGCCTGGTATTAGCCATGTATCCGATTTTACTTTAAAAATAACATTTCCGCGCCGCGCCGCAACTTCGGCGCCGCCGCATTACCGTAACTCCAGCGCCACCACGTTCTCGATGTGGTGCGTATGCGGGAAAAGATCGACGGGTTGCACCCGGGCGACCCGGTACCGCTCGTCGAGGAGCTGCAGGTCCCTGGCCTGCGTCGCCACGTTGCAGCTCACATATACCACGCGCGGCGCCCCGATCTCCAGTAGCTTGCGCACCAGCTGCTCGTGCATTCCCGCCCGGGGTGGATCGGTGATGATGACGTCCGGTCTTCCCTGTTCCCTGAAGAAAACATCGTTGCAAACGTCGACCACGTCTCCGGTAAAAAACCGCGCGTGCGTAATACCGTTGAGCCGGGCGTTCTCTTCCGCGTCGCGGATCGCGTCGCCGATCACCTCCACTCCGACCACCCGGGCCGCGCCCGCGCTCAGGTAGATCCCGATGCTGCCGGTCCCGCAATATAGGTCGTACAACGTTTCGGTTCCGCTCAGCCCCGCAAAGTCGCGGACGACGGAATACAACCTCTCCGCCTGCCGCGTATTGGTCTGGAAGAACGACTTTGGGCTGATCTTGAACCGGTAGTCTCCCAATTGCTCGATCACGTGACCCGGACCGTAATACGTAACGGGCTCCAGGTCGTGTATGCTGTCGTTCCACTTGGGGTTGATGGTATAGAGCAGGGTCGAGATCTCCGGCGCCTGTCGCAGCAAGTGGTCCATCAGTCGCGGCCCCTCCGCCCTGTCCTCGTAACCCAGCACCAGGTTGACCATCACCTCACCGGTCGTACATACCCTGACCACGAGGTTCCTCAGCCAGCCGGTATGTTGCTTGATGTCGTAAAAGGTGTATCCCTGCTCCAGGGCAAAGGCGCGCACTGTGTTCCGGATATGGTCGCTGGGCTCAGCCTGCAGGTGGCATTCGCGGATATCGATGACCTTGTCGAAGAGTCTCGGGACGTGGAAACCCAGCGCCGGCTCCGCCGGCGGCGGAGCCGGCCGCGTACCCACGGGCGCTGCCGGTGCGGCCGCCCGGAACGCGCGCATCTCTTCATCCGTGCGGTAGCGCTTATTGCTAAACGTAAACTCGAGCTTATTGCGGTAGTAACGCGTGGCTTCTCCCCCCATGATCGGCTGTACCGGTGGCAATTCCACCTTGCCAAGGCGCGTCAGGTTCTCGATAACCTCCCTCTCCTTGTACATCAGCTGCCGGTCGTACGGCAACATCTGCCACTTACAGCCGCCGCAGATACCGAAGTGCGGACAGAACGGCTCCACCCTGTCGGGCGATAGCGAAAGGAAGCGGGTCGCCTTGCCTTCCGCCCAATCCTTTTTGTTCTTTCCCAGGGTAACGTCCACCACGTCGCCGGGTACCGCGCCTTCGATAAAAATGACCTTACCATCGACTTTACCGAGTGCCTTGCCTTCTGCCGCATAATCCGTTACCGGTACGGCCGGAAGCGTCGTTTCTGTTTTTTTCCTCACCCTGCAAAAGTAGTTGATTCCCACTTTTAACGTATATTTCCGTGGTGAAATCGACTCGAATCCAACTCCTGTTGTTACTTACAGCCTGCCTGCCATCGATGGCGCTGAGGGCGCAAAAAGGCTATGAAATCAAGGTCACCTTCAAACCGTATACCCACGGCTTCATCTACCTGGCCCACTACTTCGGCAAGTCCATATACGTCAAGGACTCCCTTCCGCTCACCAACGGACAGGTGGTGTTCAAAGGGTCCGAGCCCTTGGAAGGCGGCATTTACATGGTCGTCAACCCGGGCAAAAGCCAGATGGTGGAAATGCTGATCGACAGCGGTAGCGCCCACCAGCACTTTTCGATGGCCGCCGATTCCGCCGACCTGGTGAAAGGCACCCGTTTCACGGGTTCCCCGGAAAACGAACAGTTTATCGCCTACCAGACCTACGCCGCCGCCCAGTACGCCAGAATCCGCCCTCTCCAGCAGTCCCTGGCCTCGGCCAGGATACACGCAGACTCCACCGGCCTGATCGACCAGATCCAGGCCATCAACAAGGCCACCGCGGACTACCGGGCGAACCTCACCCGACAACACCCCAACGGTTTTCTGAGCGACCTTTTCGCGCTCATGCAGGAGCCCACGATACCGCCCCCGCCAAAGCTCGCCAACGGGCGCCCCGATTCGCTCTTTGCCTATCGCTATTACAAGACGCACTACTGGGACGGGATCTCTTTCTCGGACGACCGCCTGTTGTTCACCCCCATGTTCGAGCCAAAGGTCAACGACTACTTCGCACGGCTCGTTTCCCCGGAACCGGATTCGGTGAAGGCCGAGGTCGACAACATGATCCTCTATAGCCGGGCCAGCAACATCATGTTCCGGTACTTCGTCACCAAGTTCACCAACGACTACGCCAATCCCAAATACATGGGCCAGGACGCGGTCTTCCTCGATATATTCGAGAAATACTATCAAACCGGCCAGGTCGACTGGCTGACCGAGGCGCAAAAGAAACCGATTTACGACCGGGCCTACAGCATCATGGCCAACCAGCTGGGCGAACCCGCCGCGGACATGGTCCTGCTCGATTCCGGCGACCGCAAGACTTCCTTGTATGGGGTCCAGGGGCGTTTTACGGTCGTCTGTTTCTGGGACCCTGATTGCGGCCATTGCCAGAAGGAGGTGCCCGAGCTCGATAGCATCTACAACGCCAGGTGGAAACAATTGGGCGTAAAGATTTACGCCGTGTTGATCGATACCGTCAAAACCGACGTCCAGAAGATCGTCCCCGAAAAGGCACACTGGCTGGCATACATACGGGACCATCACCTCACCGATTGGGTAAACGTCTACCAGACGCCCGCGATGAAGCAGGACGACATCGACGCCAAACGCGCGGGCTTCCGGCAGCTGTACGACGTCTACCAGACTCCGACCATTTATCTCCTCGACGAACAAAAAAAGATCATCGGTAAAAAGCTTACCTGGGAACAGGTTGACGAAATCATACAAAGGAAGTTGCAATTGAACCACTCCAATCCCGTGTCGCGCTGATGAAGAAATTTGCTTTCCTCCTCCTCTTTGGATGTTGTCTCCGGGGCTCCGCCCAAACCCTTTTCAACTACGGTCCCTACAAGGTCGACAGGAACGAGTTCCTTTGGGCCTATCATAAAAACAACGCCTTGCCGGGCGCCAGGTCGCTAAACACCTATCTACCACTTTATATCGACTATAAGCTCAAGGTCCGGTCGGCCATGGACGCCCGCCTGGACTCCGGCGCCGACTTCCTGCGGGACCAGCGGAGCTTCCGCCGCCAGCTGGCCGACCAGACGATGCGCCGGCTGGAAGGCATCGGCCGGTTGAGCCAGGAAGCCCTCCGGCGCGGCCAGACCGACGTCGCCATCGCCCAGGTTTTTGTCGGCTTTACCCGCCCCGGGGACACCGTCGAAGCATACCAGCGGATCACCGCCGCCCTCCAGCAGCTTACCGCGGGGGTCGACTTCGCCGGCGTAGCCGCTACGTATGGCACCAATCCCCAGCTCAAGGCCACCGGCGGGTATACCGGTTATATCACGGCTTTCTCCCTGCCCTACGCCGCCGAAAACATCATCTACGGACTAAAGGATGGCGCCTGGTCGGGTATATACCGGAGCCATTCGGGCTATCATATCTTTAAGTCTCTGGGCCGCCGGCCCAACCCAGGCAACCTGAAAGCCGCGCAGATCCTGGTTTCTTTTCCACCCAGGCCGACCCAGGCCCAAAAGGACCAGGCGCTGGCTACGGCAACCCGCGTTTATGACTCGCTGATGCATGGCGGCAATTGGGACAGCCTCGTGCGCCGCTACAGCGACGACAAGATGACGTACTACAACGACGGCCTTCTGCCCGATTTCACCAGCGGCGACTTCGACACCGCCTTTGAGAAAGCAGCCTTTGCCCTCGACCACAATAACGCCGTCAGCCGGCCCGTCGAGACGTCCTATGGTTATCACATCATCAAAAGGATAGGACTCCAGCCATCGTTGAAGGACAGCCTCGACAACCAACGCTGGTACCTCCTGGAGCAAAAGGTTTTTTACAGCGACCGGATGGACGCGGGCAAGGCGGCCTTTGCCGAATCCCTACTCCCCCGGCTGCGCTACCACGCCTTCCGTTTCGACACCGCCTGGTTGTTCCGCACCACCGACACCCTCCTCCGGGATCACGGCGGCGATGAATTTATCAAGCATGTCCATGAAACGGCCCTCTTTTCCCTGGACGGTAAAACCTTTACGTCCACCGACTGGTTCCGCTACCTTCTCTACCAACGAACCGGCGACATCCGCGAACAAGTAACCGCAAGCCCCGCCCTTTTGAGGTCCTTTCTCCACATTTCCGTACTCACCTGGTTCCAGGATAACCTCGACCGCTACGACGCCGACTACCGCTACCAGGCCCAGGAATTCGCCGAAGGCACCCTCCTGTTTTCCATCACCCAGACCCAGGTCTGGAACAAAGCGACCGACGACTCCCTCCAGCTCCATAAATGGTTCGACCGCCACCGCGAACGCTTCAACCTCCACCCCAGCGCCGACATCCTTTCCTTCACCGCGACCGACAGCGCCGCCATCGACGCCTTCCGCGCATCGCTGTCCAAGGACCCCGCCCACTGGCGCACCGTCCTCGGCGCCTACCCCGCCGTCACCGCCGACTCGACGCACGCCGACCTCCAGGCATTATCCATCGACTCGTCCCAGGCGCGCCCCGGCCTCATCACCACACCCGCTTTCCAACCCGACAACCGCTGGCACAGCTACGCACTCTTACGTCTCTACCCCTCCCGCCCCGCTGCCAACTACGACGAAGTAAAGGGCCTCGTCCTAAGCGATTACCAAACCTTCCTGGAACAACAGTGGCTCGCCGCGCTCCGCAAAAAATATCCCGTCACCGTCAACAAGACATTGCTCGCGCAACTACACTAGGA
>NZ_DATJIY010000016.1:0-34889 GCF_035492835.1 Dinghuibacter sp. | reverse complement strand
GATAGTGAGATAGAGGAGGCGCTGGACCGGATTATGCACAGCGACGGCGCGACCGTGTCGGCGGCGGACCCCGTCTGGGAAGCATGGCAGCAACAAAAAAGAGGCACCCGCCGGAGACAGCGACGCTGGGCGTTGAGCCTTGCGATCGCGTCGCTCGCGGTGATCGCCGGCCTTTGGGCTACAAAAGAACCCCCCAAAAAAAGCCCCCCGGTTACGGCCGCCGCCCGGGAAAACCAGGTCCAGACCCATATGGGTACGCGGACGAACTTGCTGTTGCCGGACGGTACGGTGGTGTGGCTCAATGCGGGGTCGGTGCTCACCTACCCGGCCAGCTTTAGCGGGGAGAAAAGAGAGGTCACCCTGGAGGGCGAGGCTTTTTTTGACGTAGCGGCCAACGCCACGCATCCCTTTATCGTCCATACCAGCACCGCGAACATCCGGGTCCTGGGTACGTCCTTCGACGTAAAGGCGTACGAAAGGGATAAGACGATGGAGACGACCCTGATCAAGGGCTCGATCGAGGTAACCTACCGGAAATCCAGGATCGTCCTGAAGCCCAACCAGAAGCTGGTGGTGGCGAAAATGATAGACAGCGTGGCGGCGGAGGAAAGGCCGAAAGACACGGCCCCCGAAGTCCGCCTGCTGAAACCCACTATCGAAGTCCATACCGGCGCCATCATCGAGACCTCCTGGACCGACAACAAGCTCATATTCCAGGACGAGGACTTCAAGGCGCTCGCCGAGCAGATGGAGCGCTGGTATGGGGTGACCATAGACTTCGACAGGCGGGAGCTGGAGAACTTGCGGTTCACGGGGACCTTTCAAAAGGAAACGATCCGGCAGGCGCTGGAAGCCTTGCAATTGACTGCTTCATTCAAATATTCAATCACCGGAAACCAAATCACTATTTATGAGAGATGACTGATGTCTGATCCAAAACAAACGGGGAATGTTGGCGCACTCCCCGCGAGGTTACACATGAAACCAGGCGAAGCAATGAGAGTAGCACCCTGGGTTCGCTTTTTAATAACCCTAAGTTTAAAAGTATGAAAAAAATTCTAGCGATGGGGGGGTGGTGTCCCCATGCCGTAAAAAAAGCTCTTTTCATTATGAAACTAACTGTTCTGCTGGTATTGGCGACCACGATGCAGGTATCGGCGAAGGTCAACGGGCAGGCTACGATTTCACTTCACCTCGACAAGGTCGAGATTTCCCGGGCGCTCAACACGATCGAGCGTCAGGGGGTATACCATTTCCTCTATAACAGCCGGCTAAGCGGCATCCAGCAGAAGGTATCCATCGATGTCAGCAACCGGGACGTGCGCGACGTGCTCGCCCAGATGTTTACCGGGACAGACCTTACCTACAAAATCCTTGCAAACAACCTGATCGTCGTGCTTTCGTCCAAACTGGCGATCCAGGACATCAAGGTCACGGGGAAGGTGGTTGACTCCAGCGGAGAGGCATTGCCGGGTGTATCGGTCACGATCAAGGGTACTTCCCAGGGCACGGTGACGGACAACGCGGGGAGCTTTGCGCTGACGGCGCCGGAGAAGGCTACGCTGGTGTTTAGTTACATCGGGTACCAGACGCAGGAAGTCCCGGTGAACAGCCGTTCCGTCATCCAGATAACGCTCCAGAATTCCGGACGGGCCCTCGACCAGGTAGTGGTGATCGGGTATGGTACGCAAAAGAAACGCGACCTGACCGGCTCTATCGACGTCGTCAAGGGCGCCGAGGTGGCGGACAAGCCGTCGAGCAACCCGGTGGCCTCGCTCCAGGGGATGGTTGCGGGTCTGACGATTGTCAACTCCGGCCAGGCCGGGGCCGATCCCACCGTCCGGTTGCGGGGCGTCAACTCCACCAATAACGCGGACCCGTTGTATGTCGTGGACGGTATCCTCCAAACCAACATCGACTACGTCAATCCCGCGGACATCGAGACCATCGAGGTGCTGAAGGACCCGTCCTCGATATCCATCTACGGTCTGCAAGGCGGTAACGGCGTCATCATCATCACCACCAAGCGCGCCGCCAAGGGCGAGACCCGGATCAACTTCTCATCGATCACCGGTGTGCAAAAGGTCATCAACAAGATCAAGGTGACCGACGCCGCCGGGTTCCAAAAGCTCTACAACGAGGAGCTGACGAACACGGGCGCGCCGGCCTTCGACTATACCAACTACACGGCCAATACCAACTGGCAGAACATCCTGTTCCGCAGCGCGGCCGAGACCAACAATACCCTCAGCATCTCCAACAGCGGGGATAAGAGCACGACTTACCTGAGCCTCGGTTATCTCAACCAGCAAGGGGTAGAACGGGACGACCAGTACAAAAAATACGTAGGCCGTCTGAACGAAGAGATACGCGTAACCAAGGGGATTACCGTCGGCGGCGAAATCGCCGGGTACTTTTTTGCCCAGCATCCGCCCGTACCGGGCGGTGAAAACGGCGCCCTTTGGGCCGCCCCCATCGCCCCGGTGAAGGCAGGCCCCGGGCTGTACTATTCCATGCCGTCCTTCCAACGCGCGCAGGTGGGCAATCTACAGGCGGTCATCGACGAGGACAACGGGACGACCCTTAACCAGGGTTACCGTGGTACGGGGGATATTTTCGCGCAGATCAAGTTCCTGAAGTACTTCACCTGGAAGTCCACGTTCTACACGGACCTGTCCTTTAACGAAGGCCGCAGCTATACGGCGCTGCCGTATCATTATATAGACTTGGGCGAGGGCGGCATACCCACGGATACCAGCTATAACAACCTCGCCCACACCTCCGTGTCGCAGAACCAGGCGACCTACAAGACGTTTCAGCAGGACCACACGCTGACGTTCGAGAAGTCATTCGGAGACCATCACCTGACCGTACTGGCTGGTTTCAGCACGTTGTATCATTACTCCGAAACGCTGAGCGGCACCAGGACCGATACCTCCCTGAACATCCCCAACGACCCGAACCTCTGGTACCTAGGCATTGCCCAGGCATCCAACCCGGGTAACTTCACGGGGGGCGCGCAGGAAGACGCATCCGAGTCCATCATGGGCCGCGTGAACTATTCTTTTGCCAGTAAATACCTGTTGAACGCTACCTTTCGCCGGGACGGCTCTTCCAAGTTCGCCGGCTCGCACGCCTGGGGTAACTTCGGTAGCATAGGCGCCGGATGGGTGATGACCGATGAAGACTTTATGCGCAACGTCCGGGGCCTCGACTTCCTGAAGCTGAAGGTCTCCTACGGTACCGTCGGGAACGGCCTTTCCGCCCCCAACTACTTGCCCTATCCCGGTTTGAGCACCAGCGGTGTCGGGGTATTCGGGAACAACCTGTACCCCTCGGTTTCCGCCAACTACCTGCCCGACCCGAAACTGCATTGGGAGGTCGTCAAGGGCGCGGACGCGGGTTTCGAGCTGGAGGCGATGAAGAGGAAGCTCAGCGTGAACGTCGACTTTTATGACCGGAAGACCAACGGTATCCTCACACAGGTAACGCTGCCGGGTACGACGGGCAACCTGCCTTATTTCACCAACCTTGGCACTATCGACAATAAGGGGGTTGAAATATCGGCTACCTGGAGCGACCGCATCGGCCGCGACTTCCGGTACTCGATCGGCGGCAACTTCAGCTACGACAAGAACGAAATGACGTCGATCCCGCCGGAGTTCAACTTCAACATCACCAACGGCATCAACCTGACCCAATCGGGACAGTCGATCGCCTTTTTCTATGGATACAAACAGACGGGCATCTACCAGACAACGGCCGAGCTGGACAAAACCCCGCACATCGCTTCAGCGCAGCCGGGTGACATCGTCTACGCCGACGTGAACCACGACGGC
This sequence comes from Dinghuibacter sp., assembly GCF_035492835.1. Classification (NCBI taxonomy): domain Bacteria; kingdom Pseudomonadati; phylum Bacteroidota; class Chitinophagia; order Chitinophagales; family Chitinophagaceae; genus Dinghuibacter; species Dinghuibacter sp. The sequence continues at coordinate 31,050 of NZ_DATJIY010000016.1, read as the reverse complement.
AAGATCGACCAGAACGACCGCACCTATCTGGGTACCCCCTTCCCGAAATTCAACTTCGGCGGCAATATCCTGGTGGGGTACAAGAGCTTCGACCTGAGCATCGGGCTCCAGGGCGTAGCCGGTAATAAGATATATGCCCAGCGCCGGACCGCCACCTTTGCCATCCTTAACTACGAAACCAACCGGCTGGCGGCCTGGACGGGTCCCGGCACGACCAACATCGAGCCCATCATGGACAACACGCGTTCCAACAACTTCCTGTTCTCGAGCTACTGGCTCGAACCCGGGGACTACCTCCGTATCCGGAACCTGACCATCGGGTACACCTTCGATGTGCACCGGATGAACATGGGTCCCGTGAAGGGGCTGCGGTTATACCTCTCCGGACAGAACATCGCCACGTTTACCAAGGCGACGGGTTATAGTCCCGAAGTACCCATCAGCACACCCACGACTGCCGGTATCGACGACGGTGTATACCCGGTTCCGGCTGTGTATTCGTTCGGCCTGAACGCGACCTTTTAATTGACCTCTTAAAACGTGATCTTATGAGCCATCGTTTAAACATATTCGCATCGGTCGTAGGGGTTAGCCTGGTGGCAGGAGCCGCTACCGTTAGCCTGACCGGGTGCAGCAAGAACTTCCTCAACCGCCAGCCGCTGGGACAGTATACGAACCAAAATTACCCATACCCCTCCGGAGGCGGCCCTTACGACCAATATGTCTTTGCCGCCTACGCCAGCCTGCGGAACGACGGGAACGGAAACGTCGCGGTATCCGACTTCAACTACCTCGGCGCGACTTCCATCCGGGCGGATGACGACGACAAGGGCAGCACGGCCACCGACTCTCCCGATCAGATCGCCATGGACGGTTTCCCGGTCACGCCCACCAACGGCCTGATCAACGACCTCTGGAACGGTTACTACGCCTCGATATCCAAGTGTAACACGGTATTGCAGGTAGTAGGCCAGGACAGCTCGGGTACGGCCCAGTCGGTGAAAACGCTGGCACAGGCCGAGGCGCGCTTCATCCGCGCCTACGACTACTTCATGCTGGTCCGTTTGTGGGGGAGCGTACCGCTGATCGATACGCTTTCCTCGAACATATCCCAGTCGAACGTCGCCCAATCCACCTCCACCCAGATCTACGCCTTCATCGAAAGCGACCTCCAGTTCGCCGCCGCGAACCTCCCGGCCAGCTGGCCCTCGAAATACATCGGTCGCGTCACTACGGGTTCCGCCAATGGGATGCTCTCCAAGGTATACCTCTACGAACAAAAGTGGCAGCTGGCCATGACGACGGCCCAGCTCGTCATCAACTCGGGCGTTTATAACCTGAACACACCGTATAACGTCATCTTTACAGAAGCCGGGGAAAATTCCAGCGAAGCCGTTTTTGAGATCCAAGCCTATGCAGACGCGTCGAATCCGGAAAACCTGGCCTATGGCTGCGGTTATGCGAACCGCCAGGGGGTACGCGGCGCCGGTGTCTTCAACCTCGGTTGGGGATTCAACGTACCCGCCCCCGGTCTGGTAACCGCTTATGAGACGGGCGACCCGCGCGCGGACGCCACCCTGCTGTATTGCCCGAGCACCGCGCCGACGCAATATGGCGAGGTCTTCCCCGTTGAGCCCAACCCGATCTACAACATGAAGGAGTACACCAACCCGCAGATACGCGCGGAAGTGGGCGATATGTTTGGCTGGTGGATGGACATCCGCGTACAGCGGTATGCCGATGTGGTGCTGATAGATGCGGAGGCGGCCAACGAGCTGGGGCAGACGACCGAAGCCCTGGCCAAGCTGGAGATGGTCCGCGCCCGTGCCAGGGCCGGTAACAGCGCGATCCTGCCGATGGTGACCACGACCGACCAGACACAGCTCCGCCTGGCGATACAACACGAACGTCGGATCGAGTTCGCTATGGAGGCCGAACGCTTCTTCGACTGTGTCCGTTGGGGGATCAACCAGGCCGCGGAATCGGCCGCGGGCAAGTCGGCCTATCTCGACGCACGGGACAAGCTGTTGCCCATACCGCAGACACAGCTCGACCTCTCCAAAGGCGTGCTCAAACAAAACCCGTTATACTAAACTCTAAACTCTTTTTTATATGAGAATGCTTTGTATGCGGCTGTTGTTCGGAGGGATGATCCTGGGCGCCGCCGCTTGCTCGAAATATAATCCCAATCACCTGGCGTCAGTATCCACCAGCCAGTTTGGTTCCAAGATCGAGGGGTTCGACAGCTCCGACCAGGTCGCCGCGTCCAACCTCGTCGCCTATTGGAGTTTTGACGGGACGGAAAAGGAGTCGATCTCGGGGATCGGACCCGCCGCCAATGTCAACGACTCGTACGTCACCAAAGGGGTGCGTGGACAGGGCCTGGAGTTGAACAACGGGTACTTGTATTATACCCAGCAGATCCCCAACCTCGGTACCAACCTGCACAGCTTTACGGTGATCGCCTGGGTACAGGTGCTCAACAACGGGTCGACGCCTACTTCCATATGGCAGCTGTCCCGTCCCGGTAACCTGTACGGCAACATCAACTTCCTGTGCGAGACCGGTCAGAATCCGGCGTCGGACCTCAACGACTTTATCGTCCACCCCGACTATTTCGATGGCGGCGGCACGCAGGATAACCTGAATGCCAATTGGGCGCCGGATGGCGCCGGTACCTATTATTCGCCAACCATTGGCCCCAATATCTGGACGCAGATCGGCGTGACCTTCGACTCCGCCACCGTGATCCTCCAGGTCTGGGCCGACGGCAAACGGATCGGAACGACCAGTTACCAGCAACGGGGCACGGCATTGTACAAGCCCACGGTACCGGATGAAGTGATCATTGGTGGTTGGTACAACGACATCCCCGGCAAGACGGTCACCACGGATACCTGGACGGTACCCATGGTCGGCGGCGTCGACGAGATCAGGGTATACAATGCCGCCCTGGGTGCAGCGGACATCAAAGCGCTGTACGAACTGGGGCAGGCGGGTAAATAAATCTTTTTGTTCTGCTTACGGGAAGTCCGGAATCGCTGCAGTTGATTTCGGCTTCCCTCTTTTTTACACCATGCGCAAGATCATCATAGCAATAGCGATTGTGACCCTGGGTTGCAGCAAGCACGGCGGCGGCCCGGCGCCGGCGTTCAGCGTGAGCTTTACCGTCGATGGCCTGAACAACGGCACGACGACGTATCAGGTGTCGCCAAAGACCCCGGTGGTCCGGTTTTCGTTTTCCGCGCCGTTGCCGGCGGGCGTATCCTCGAGCTCGTTCTCCTTTTTTGGACCGGGGAATACAGCGGTGCCGTTCACCATTGCCGTGGGCGCCGGGGACAGCGTCGTGACGGTTCAGCCGGCCAGCGCGCTGGACGCCTTTGGCAAATACACGCTTGCCATATCGGTTGGCCTGACATCGGCGCAAGGCGGGACGCTCACGAACCCGGTAACGATAACGCTGAACACGACCCTCGACAGCACCGACAAATTCCCGCGCATCAGCGACTCGGCCCTGCTGACACTGGTCGAGCAGCAAACGTTCAAATATTTCTGGGACTTCGGGCACCCCGACTGCGGGATGGCGCGGGAGCGCAACACGTCCGGGGACGTGGTGACCGTCGGCGGCAGCGGCTTTGGGGTCATGTCCATTATCGTGGGCGTATACCGGAACTTTATCAGCCGGGCGGATGGCCTGGCGCGGGTACAGCGGATCGTGACCTTTCTGACAGACAGCGCGCAACGGTACCACGGCGCCTTTCCCCACTGGATTAATGGGGCGACGGGCGCCACGGTTCCCTTTAGCACCCAGGACGATGGGGCGGACCTGGTGGAGACGGCGTATATGATGGAGGGGCTGCTGACGGCCCGGCAATTCTTTAACAGCACGGCCGACACGAACGAGACGCACCTTCGTGCGGGGATCAATGCGCTGTGGGCGGGGGTGGATTGGAGCTGGTTCCGGCAGAACGGCCAGAATACCCTGTATTGGCACTGGTCGCCGGACTACGCCTGGTCCACCAACCAGCAGGTCAACGGTTGGGACGAGGCGCTGATCACCTATGTCGTGGCGGCGTCGGCGCCGGCCGGGGCTATCCCGAAAGCGGTCTATGACAATGGCTGGGCGGGGAACGGGTCGATCCGGAACGGTTCCGCATTCGAAGGCGTCACGCTGCCGCTGGGGCCGGACTATGGAGGCCCTATGTTCTTCGCGCACTATTCCTTTCTCGGGCTCGATCCGCACCGGATCTCCGATGCGTACGCCAATTACTGGGTGCAGGATACGGCGCACGCCACGATCAATTATCAATACTGCGTGGCCAACCCGAAACACTACAACGGCTATAGCGCTAGTTGCTGGGGTCTGACGGCCAGCGACGACAACGTGAGCGGATACGCCGCGCACAGCCCCACGAACGACCTGGGGATCATCAGCCCGACGGCGGCGATCGCGTCGCTGCCGTATAAGCCGGCCGCGTCCATGAACGCACTCCGTTTTTTCTACTATACATTGGGGGATAAGCTATGGGGCCAGTATGGCTTCATCGACGCCTTCAACCTGACGAACCCGTGGTTTGCGTCTTCCTACCTGGCCATCGACCAGGGACCGGAGATCGTGATGATCGAGAACTACCGCAGCGGGCTCCTCTGGAACCTGTTTATGAGTTGTCCTGAAATAAATACCGGGCTTCAGAACCTGGGTTTCCAGGTCCATTAAAGAGACAGCATGCATCGAATCAAATTTCTCATACTGGCGGCGTTGCCGCTGGCGTTGCGAGCCCAGAACGACATAAAGCCGGTGGGCGTCATCCAGGGTCTATCGGATTCCGCCCTCCTGGATGTAGTCCAGCGGCAGACGTTCCGTTACTTCTGGGACTTCGGCCACCCGGTCAGCGGGCTGGCGCGGGAACGCGACAATACGATCCGGGCGGATTATTTCTGGGACTATGCGAACGAGGCTTACGGCGAACCTAACTTCAGCAAGGGGACGTATGGTCCCGAGACGTGCGCCATCGGTGGGTCGGGCTTTGGCGTGCTGGCGACGATCGTCGCCGTCCACCGCGGCTGGATCGGGCACGATACCGCGCTGCGTCGGTTGGTGAAGATGGTGGACTTCCTCAACAAGGCCGATAGCTATCATGGAATTTTCCCGCACTTTATGAACGGGGAAACGGGCCGGACGATCCCCTTCGGGAAACTGGACGATGGAGCGGATATCGTGGAGACAAGCTATATGATGATGGGGCTGTTGTGCGCCCGGGCCTATTTCAACGGGGACAACCCGCTGGAGCGATACTTCCGAAACCGCGTCACCCAGTTGTGGGACGCCGCGGACTGGGACTGGCACGCCAAGGGCGGGAACACGTTGTTTTACTGGCACTGGAGTCCCAAAAACGACTGGGACATGAACTTCCCCATCCGCGGCTGGAACGAATGCCTGATCACGTTTATCGTTTCGGCCTCCTCCAAAACCCACGCGATCCCCGCGGACGTGTATTACAACAGCTTTGTGAACAGCGCCTCCTATTTCAACGGGAAAACGTACTACGGTTATAAGCTGCCGTTGGGTTTCGAGTACGGCGGACCGTTGTTTTTCGCGCACTATACGTTCATGGGGATAGACCCGCGCGGGTTGAAGGGCTACCAGGTGGATTATTGGGAGCAAAACCGCAACCATACCCTGATCAACCGCGCGTATTGTATCGAAAACCCCAAAAAGTACAAGGGATATGGTCCGGATTGCTGGGGTCTTACCGCCGGAGACAGCTACAAGGGTTACGTGGCGCACTGTCCCCAGGAAGACCTCGGGGTGATCCAACCCACGGCGGCACTCTCTTCCTTTCCCTATACGCCTGAGTTCAGCATGCAGGCGCTCAAGCACTTTTATTATGACTTGGGTTCAAGGATATGGGGACCGTACGGGTTTGCGGACGGCTTTTCGGAGACCAGGGACTGGTACGCCGGTTCACACCTGGCGATCGACGAGGGCCCCATCGTCGTGATGATCGAGAACTACCGGAGCGGTCTTGTATGGAATCTGTTCATGCAGATACCCGAGGTACAGGAAGGGTTGAAGCGGTTGGGTTTCGAAAGTCCGTGGCTAAAAAAATAAATATGCTCACGCCAACACAAGTATCGGATTATAGCCGGGACGGTTTCCTGATCGTCCGTGGCTTCCTTCACCCCTATAACGAACCGCACTCGTCCTCCACGACGCCGTTGCAAACGGTTCCCGATGAGGCCCTGATGGCCTGGACCGGCGGCGGTTTGGCGGCGACGGATTTTTTGGACAAAAACAAAGACGAAGCCTTAAAATAGACCTGCATGCGTTACACCTGGTTATTTTGTCTGTTGTTGTGGTGCCTCACCGGTCGGGCGCAGCAGCAGAGCTTTTGCAACCCCGTCAACCTCGACTACGGCTATCTGACGATCCCCGACTTCAGCACCTGGGGCAAGCACCGCGCAACGGCAGACCCGGCCATGGTCGTATACAAAGGGGATTTTTATCTTTTCTCCACCAACCAGGCGGGTTACTGGTGGAGTAGCGACATGCTGAACTGGCATTTCAACCCCCGGAAATTCCTGAGGCCCTGGAACACCGGCTATGACGAGCTTTGCGCGCCCGCAGTGGGGGTCGTGGGGGATACGATGATCGTCTTTGGCTCCACGTATACCAGGAACTTCACGATCTGGATGAGCACCGACCCCAAGGCCAATATTTGGAAGCCGCTGGTGGACTCCTTTGCCATCGGTGGGTGGGACCCGGATTTTTTTACGGATACCGACGGCCGGCTGTATATGTATAACGGGAGCAGCAACCGCTACCCGATCTATGGGGTGGAGCTCTCGCGGAAAACCTTCGAGCCCATCGGCGGCCGGACCGAAATGTACTTTCTCGAACCCTGGCGTTACGGCTGGCAACGGTTTGGCGAAAACATGGATAATACCTTCCTGGATCCCTTTATCGAGGGCGCCTGGATGACCAGGCACGACGGCAAATACTATCTGCAGTATGCCGCGCCGGGCACCGAGTTCTCCGGCTACGCGGATGGCGTCGTCGTGGGGGACGGCCCGTTGGGTCCATTCACGCCCCAGTCGGACCCGTTGTCCTATAAGCCAGGGGGCTTCGCTCGTGGCGCGGGTCACGGCAGCACCTACCAGGACCCGTCGGGTAACTGGTGGCATATTTCCACGATCGCGATCTCGGTCAAGAACAACTTCGAGCGCCGGCTGGGTATCTGGCCGGCGGGTTTTGACAAGGACGGGGTGATGTTTTGCAATACAGCCTTTGGCGACTACCCGTTGTCCATAAAGGATGGACGCTTTATGGGCTGGATGTTGCTGAACTACAACAAACCCGTACAGGTGTCTTCCACGCTGGGGGGCTATCACGCAAACAACGCCGTCGACGAGAATATAAAAACCTATTGGAGCGCGGCCACCGGCAACAAGGGGGAATGGATACAAACCGACCTGGGCGCAGTGGCTACCGTTCGCGCGATCCAGATCGACTATGCCGACCAGGACGCCGGCATCGTAGGGCACCAGCCGGGTCTTTATCACGAGTACATGCTCTACGCGTCCGAAGACGGCGCACACTGGAAGGTGCTTGTCGACAAGGGCCGCAACGACAGGGACGTGCCGCACGACTACGTGGAGCTGTCCGCGCCCGTCCGCGCCCGTTTTGTCAAGATGGTGAACCTCCATGTGGCCACGGGTAAATTCGCGCTCAGCGGGCTCCGGGTTTTCGGGAACGGCGACGGTCCCGCGCCGGACAGCGTAAAGGACCTGATCGTCCTGAGGACGGAAAAGGACAAGCGCAGCGCCTGGATCAAATGGCGGCCCGTAGACGATGCTTTCGCATACAACATATATACCGGTCTTGCCCCGGATAAGCTGTATAATTGCATCATGGTATACGATGCCAATGAATATTGGTATAAAGCTATGGATAAGGAGAAGCCCTACTATTTTGCCATAGAGGCGATCAACGAGGACGGCGTCTCCGTCAGGACAAAACCCATACGAGTCGATTAAATAAACTACTACTGCATGAAGACATTCCTTTTGCTGGCACTCACGTGCGCTTGTGTGTTGACCGCGGCCGGGCCCGCCGCCGCGCAAGACGCCAGACCCGCGGCTCCGCAGGACGCCAAAATGAAAGCGTTCATCGACAACCTGATGAGTAGGATGACCCTCACTGAAAAGCTCGGCCAGCTGAACCTCCCAGGCGCAGGCGACATCACGACAGGCCAGGCGTCCAATTCGGACATCGCCGGAAAGATCCGGAAGGGAGAGGTCGGCGGTCTGTTCAATATCAAGTCTGTTGATAAGATACGGGCCGTGCAGCAGGTGGCGGTCGAACAAAGCCGGTTGAAGATACCGCTGATATTCGGCATGGACGTGATCCACGGATACGAAACCGAGTTCCCCATTCCGCTGGCAATGTCCTGCTCGTGGGATACGGCGCTGATCCGGCAAAGCGCCCGGATCGCAGCTATCGAATGCAGCGCCGACGGTATCGACTGGACCTTCAGTCCGATGGTCGACATCGCCCGGGACCCGCGCTGGGGCCGTATCGCGGAGGGCTCCGGCGAAGACCCCTTCCTGGGGTCGGCGATCGCCCGGGCTATGGTTAAGGGCTACCAGGGAGACCTCAAGGCAGACAATGAAATCCTCGCTTGCGTCAAGCACTTCGCCCTGTACGGGGCGGCGGAGGCCGGGCGGGACTACAATACCACCGACATGAGCCTGGTGCGGATGTTCAACGAATACATGTCCCCCTACAAGGCGGCCGTGGATGCGGGCGCGGGGAGCGTGATGTCTTCTTTTAACGACGTCAATGGCGTGCCGGCCACCGCGAACCGGTTCCTGATGACCGACGTGCTCAGGCGCCGCTGGGGCTTCAAAGGATTTGTCGTGACAGACTACACCGCCGTCAACGAGCTGATCGCCCACGGGCTGGGCGACCTGGCACAGGTGTCGGCAAGGTCCTTGATGGCAGGGATCGATATGGATATGGTCGGAGAAGGATTTTTGACGACGCTCCCGGCATCGCTGAAGAACGGCCGCGCCACGATCGCACAAGTCGACCTGGCCTGCCGCCGGATACTCGAAGCCAAATACCGGCTCGGCCTTTTTACCGATCCCTTTAAGTTCTGCCACCCCGACCGGGTTAAGACGGATGTGTTCACCCCGGAGCACCTTGCGGCCGAGCGGAACATCGCCGCACACAGTTTTGTGCTGCTGCGGAATGAGGGTGGTTTATTGCCGCTCAAAAAGGGCGGCTCGATCGCGCTGATCGGACCGTTGGGTGACAGCCGGGAGAACATGGTGGGCACCTGGGCGGTGGCGACCGATCCTTCGAAGGCGGTCTCCCTGGCCGACGGGCTCCGCGCGGCCCTGGGCGGCAATGGCTCCGTGACATGCGCCAGGGGCGCCAACGTCGTGGGGGATTCGCTCTACAATACGCGAATCAGCGTGTTTGGTAAAAACAATGGCTGGGACAGCCGGTCCGAGGAGGCCATGATCGCTGAGGCCGTGGCGCTGGCGTCGAAGTCCGACGTAGTGGTGGCCGCCCTGGGCGAATCCGCGGAGATGACGGGTGAATGCGCCAGCCGTTCGGACATCGGCCTCCCCGAGAACCAAGAACGCCTGCTCAGGGCCCTGCTTCAAACGGGCAAGCCGGTGATCCTGGTGTTGTTCAACGGACGCCCCCTGGCGATTCCCTGGGAGAGCCAGGCGGTCCCCGCGATACTGGACGTCTGGTTCGGGGGCACGGAGGCCGGGAATGCCATTGCGGACGTGCTCTTTGGCGACGTCGATCCGTCGGGAAAGCTGACCACCACCTGGCCGCAGAACGTAGGTCAGGTGCCGCTGTACTACAGCCATATGAATACCGGTCGTCCCCTGCCCAAAGGGGGCTGGTTCCAGAAGTTCCGCTCTAACTACCTGGACGTCTCCAACGACCCGGTGTATCCCTTTGGGTACGGGTTGAGCTATACGACCTTCCAATATAGCGCGCCCACATTGTCGACGACGCACGCCAAGGGCAACCAGGCCGTGACCGTCAGCGTCACCGTGACCAACACGGGGACAAAGGCCGGGGAAGAAGTAGTACAGCTCTATACCCATCAGCTGGTGGGGAGCATCACGCGCCCGGTAAAGGAGCTGAGGGGATTCCAGAAGATCGGCCTCCAGCCGGGCGAGTCCCGCACGGTGACCTTTCGGCTTACCCCGGAGGACGTGAAGTTCTACAACGAAGAGCTGAAGTACGACTGGGAAGCGGGCGACTTCGATATCATGACGGGCGGTAATTCCCGCGATGTTCAAACGGTTCGTTTAAATTGGGTGAAATGAGGATTCTTTTTGTTTGTTGTCTGTTGCCTTTGCTTGTCCCGGCGCAGCGGCACGGCGTCCCCGGTGGGCGGCCCGTTGTCCCGACCACGTCCGCGGACATCTATCACGCGCCGGTGACGCACGGCCTTTCGGACTCCGCTTTGCTCGACCTCGTCGAGCGGCAGACCTTCCGTTATTTCTGGGACTTCGGCCACCCGGTAAGCGGGCTGGCCCGCGAGCGTAGCAACAATACGTTCGATTACGGTGACGAGGTCGTCACCACGGGCGGCTCCGGCTTCGGGATCATGGCCATCATCGCCGCCGCCGACAGGGGCTGGGTCCCCCGGGATTCGGCCGCCGCGCGTATCGACAAGATCGTGCATTTCCTCTGGAAGGCCGATAGCTATCACGGCATCTTCCCCCATTGGATGAACGGCGCGACCGGCAAGACCATCCCCTTTAGCCGTAAGGACGACGGGGCCGACCTGGTCGAGACCGCGTATATGTTCCAGGGGCTTCTTTGCGCCCGCCAGTATTTCGACCGGGATGACCGGGTAGAGCGCAGCATCCGCGATCACATCAGCTGGATGTGGGACCAGGCCGAATGGAACTGGCACACCCGCGGCGGCCTCGACCTCCTCTACTGGCACTGGAGCCCCAACAACGGCTGGGCGATGAACTTCGAGCTGCGTGGCTACAACGAGTGCCTGATCGCCTATGTCCTGTCGGCCAGCTCACCGACGTATGCCATCGACCCCAATGTGTATCATCGCTGCTGGGCGCAAAGCGATCACTTCCTGAACGGCAAAGAATACTACGGGTTCAAGCTGCCGCTGGGCTTCGACTATGGCGGGCCGTTGTTCTTTACGCAGTATTCCTTTCTGGGCCTCGATCCCCATGGGCTGGAAGACCGTTATGCCAACTACTGGACGCAGAACTACGACCACTCGATGATCAACTATACGTATTGTGTAAAAAACCCCGGCGGTTTCAAGGGTTACGGGCCCGACTGCTGGGGCCTGACCGCCGGTGATACGTTTGACGGCTACGACGCCTATTCGCCGACCAACGATGCCGGGACCATTACGCCCACCGCCGCCCTGGCTTCTTTCCCGTACACGCCTAAACAGTCCATGGCGGCCTTGCGGCACTTTTATGACGACCTGGGTGATAAGATATGGGGACAGTATGGCTTTGTGGACGCGTTCAACCTGACGCGCGATTGGTACGCGCACTCCTATCTGGCGATCGACGAGGGGCCCATCGTGGTGATGATCGAAAACTACCGGAGCGGGTTGTTCTGGAGGTTATTTATGAGCTGTCCGGAGGTCCATCGCGGTCTCGAGCGGCTTGGTTTCCGTAGCGTCGCCGCGCATTAAACGCAATTAATTTTCCCGCAGCGGTACATTTACTACCTTCACGGCAAACACCGATCGCATGGTCAGACGCATTTTCCTGTCGTTATTAGCTGGCGCTTTTGCATCCGGCATATTCGCTACCCACACCCTCGCGCAGGACAAGCCCGCTTTCAACGACGATATCCAGGCCTTCAAGAAGCAGGACGCCGCTAACCCGCCCCCTCAGGGCGCGATCCTATTTATCGGGAGCTCTTCCTTTACGAAGTGGACGGACGTACAGAACTACTTTCCCGGTTACACCATCATCAACCGTGGTTTCGGCGGCTCCACCCTGCCCGACGTCACCCGGTACGTGGACGACATCGTGACGCCATACCATCCCAAGGAAATCGTAATTTATTGCGGAGAAAACGACATCGCCGCCGGGCTCGACTCCAAGGTCGTCGCCGACCGCTTCAAGGATCTGTTCACCGCCATCCGCACCCGCCTGCCCGAGGTTCCCATCGGGTTCGTCTCCATGAAGCCCAGCCCCAGCCGCATACAGTTCCGCCACCTGCTGGTGCAGGGCAACCAGATCATCAAGAACTTCCTCTGGACGCAAAAGAATACGTTCTACGTAAACGTCTACGACCTCATGCTGGACCCTTCGGGGAACGACCGGCCCGAGCTCTTCGTCAGCGATATGCTGCATATGAATGCCGCGGGCTATAAGATATGGGCGACAGCGATTACGCCGTATCTCCTCAAATAGGCTTATGCAAAGAAGAACACTCCTGAAGAGCCTCGGCGGCCTGTTCCTGGCTCCGGCGGCGGCGCCGTTGCTCAGCGCGACGGGCGCGTCGGCCGCGTCCCGGCCCTCGGGCGCGCAGCCGGTATTGCGCGTGGCGCATATTACGGACGTCCATATGAAAGACATGCTGGACGCGCCCAAACATTTTACGACTTGTCTGCACAACCTGCAACGGCTCGACCGGCCGGTCGACCTGGTCCTGAATGGAGGGGATATCGTTTTCGACATGAACAAGGAGAACCTGTCGACGATCGATGCGCAATGGAAATTGATGAAGGGGATCGTGCAATCGGAGTGCAGCCTGCCGATACACTACGCCCTCGGCAACCACGACATCTGGTGGAACGAAGACGACAAGGGTCAGGCCATTTACGGTAAGAAATATTCGATGGACCAGCTGGGGCTGACGCGTTCCTGGTACAGCTTCGAAAAGGCGGGTTGGAAATTCATCGTTCTGGATAGCTGCCACCTGGATATCGACGGTACCTGGTACATCGGAAAGCTCGGGGACGAACAGTTCCAGTGGCTCTCGGACGAGGTTGCCGGGGCGACCGGCCCGGTGCTGGTCATGACGCATATCCCCATCCTGACGGCGACCAACCTGATCGACGAGCACGTCGTAAACCGGTGGGAGATGACGGGTGGCGACATGCATACCGACACGGCAAAGATCATTTCACTCTTTTATAAGCATCCCAACGTACGGCTGTGCCTGAGCGGGCACATCCATCTCCGGGAGAAGCTGGTCTACGATAACATCACGTTTATCTGCAACGGAGCCGTGAGCGGCGCCTGGTGGAAGGGGAACAACCGCGAGACCGCCCCGGGATACGGACTGATCGACCTGTATGCGGATGGGTCGTTCGACGAACGGTATATTAATTACTAGACGGGTATTGCAATTGTGGCGGATTCCTATTAAATTATAGGAACCTAAACACTATTTGCATGAAACACCAAACGTTGCTTGTATGCGCGCTCCTGTTATGGGGCGGCGCGGTATGGACCTCATGCCGCAAAGAGGCCGCAAGTCTCACCCCGGCGCCTGCTTCCGACAACACAAAAACCGGTTACATCCGCACCCCGGAAGGGCTCCTGCCCGCCGCCAATGTACACGAGATTCCACCGGGTTATCACCTGGCTATCCACGAGGGGCACATCTTCAAAGTTCACGACCAGAGCGGACAGCGGGTCGAGGATTTCGGGGAATTCCACGGGGACACCACCCTCGTGCATACGTTGCATGCCCGTGCGCGCCAATTCTCCGCGCTTTTGCACGCATCGGGTGAGACCGGCGCGTCAGCAAACGATTTGGCGCCATCGTACAGCTGGGTGACGTGGGCCTACGGACAAAATACCAATGGGATGGTGAATTCTTTCAGCACCACCTGGACAGTTCCCAACCCTCCCACGACGACGGCGGATAACCAGCTGATCTATATCTGGAATGGTATGGAGCCCGGCTATATGCAGGGATCGGTCATGCAACCGGTCTTGCAATGGGGTTCGAACATGGATGCGCAGGGCAACAATAACGGTTTTGGAGGCCCCTTTTGGTCGATTTCAAACTGGTATGTGTGGGGCAACAGTGGCGCCTATACCACCCCGGTCACGCACATCGCCCCTGGAACGAGCCTGCAGGGTGTCATGACCGGCCAGGTAACCAACGGCGTCTATAGCTATAACTGTTCCTTTACCGGCCAGCCAAACCCGATGATTGTCGCACAGGGTGAGGTTTATCCCAGCCTGGGCGTTGGCCAGACGACTATCGCCCTTCCACAGATACCGGAATTGAACTGGGTGTATGAAGTATTGGAGGATGCCACACCCGTGACGCAAGCGTCTGACTATCCACCCGACAACTATGTCGCGATGAAGGATATCAACATGACGGTTCTGGGACAATCCTATGCCAATGCGTCCTGGACCACGGCCTCGAACAGTCCGACATTGGGGGAACACACCGTGGTGGCTAATGGCAATACCAACGGTTATGGTGAAGTCGATTTATGGTTTCATCCAACGCCGCCACCCCCGGTTGCGATCAATGGGCAGGGGAGTTATAATTGGTCGTCCAGCGGATCGGGGAGCGGCACCATTACCGCGCCGGCGGGTCAGACGGTATATGTCACCATATCCGGTTACGGTCCCAGCACCGGGGAGCACCTGACGGAATTCTATATGAGCGGCGCCACGCTGGTGGGATCGCCCATGGGCAATATGATATACGAAGACAACGGCTCGATCACCTGCCATTTTGTAATGCCGGCATCCGGATCGGTCACCTGGTCGGGATCCTTTACGGAGTACGACAATGAAGGAAACGGCGATATTGCGGTCAACTAGACGCTACTTACTGTCAAAATCGACGGAGACCTCCCCGCTGCGCGGGTGCGCCTGGCAGGTGAGGATGTAGCCGGCGGCGAGCTCGTCTGGCTCGAGGGCGTAGTTGGCGTCCATGACGATCTCGCCCGAAACCAGCCGGGCGCGGCAGGTGCAGCAGACGCCGCCCTTGCAGGCGAAGGGGAGGTCGGCGCCTTCGGCCAGGGCCGCGTCGAGGATGGACGCGCCTTCATAGGGCAGGTCGAAGTCGAACGTGAGGCCATCCAGTCGCAGGTGCACGTGTGACGTCGGACCGGTGGCGGCCGTCGCTACCGCAGTGCCAGCGGAGGTCTTTTGCCCGGGCGTGGTAAAGAGCTCGAAGTGGACCTTCCGGCTTTGTACGCCGCGCGATTCCAGGAAATCCCGGACGCTGAAGATCATGGATTCCGGTCCGCAGATAAAGAACTCGTCGGTGGCGTCGAGGTCGATCAGCGTACCCGCCAGGAGCGCGCACTTCCCGGTGTCGATGCGTCCCTGGAAAAGGGGGATGTCCGTTTTTTCCCGGCTCAGGATATGGATCACCCTGAAGCGCTGGATATATCGGTTTTTGAGGGCTTCCAGGGTTTCCTTGAAGAGGATGCTCCCACGGCCCTTGTTGCCGTAGACCAGGGTGAACTGGCTGCCGGGTTCGGTTTCGAGCGTCGTTTTTATGATCGAAAGGATCGGCGTGATGCCGCTGCCGGCGGCAAAGGCCACGTATTGTTTGTGCGCGTCCGGGTGGAGCTGTGTGAAGAATCGCCCCGACGGCGGGAGGACTTCCAATCGGTCTCCGATCTTTAGCAACTGGTTGGCGTGCGTGGAAAAAACACCCTCCGGCACCTGCTTGACCGCGATGCGCAGCTCGTTTTCGGCGGGCGAGGAACAAATGGAATAAGAACGGCGGACCTCGTCCCCGCCCAGGCGGGCGCGGACCGTGACGTTCTGGCCCTGCGTGAACGCAAAGGCTTGCCGGAGGTGGTCGGGCACGTCAAAAGCTATGGAGACGCAATCGGGGGTCTCGCGGCGGACATCGCGGATAATCAATTCTTCGAAACGCACGGTGATCGGTTTTCAGAAGCACGCCCCGGGCGAATCCCGGCGGCGTCGAGGCTATTTGCGGAGTCCCCCCACGAGGTAATCCACCATATTGTTCTCCACCTCCTGTTCGTTTATGGCTTTGCGGGAGCGGTGCCAGTACTCGATACCGCCGATGGCGGAAAGGAAAGTGATGACGGCTACGTAGGGGTCGATGGGGCGCATTTCGTTGCGGTCGATGCCTTCCTGTACCAGGTCCGCCAGGCGGCGGCGATAGCTGCGGCGCTGGTTGAGGAAGTTGGACAGGTAGGGCTCGGGAAGGTGCTTCCACTCATGATCGGAAACATATACGTGCTCGTACTCTTCCAGCATCATTCGGATGTGGATCCGAATGATGTCCTCCAACTTTTGCAATGTCGTCTTCTGACTCCGTTCCACCGCGTCCATGTGCGTCAAAAACTTATTCGCCACGCCAAAACAGATTTCCTGGAGGATCTCGGATTTTGACTTGATGTGGTTGTACAGGCTTGCCGCCTCGATACCAACCGCTTCGGCCACGGTGCGCATCGAAGCGCCGTTGTAGCCGTACGTACGAAAAAGTTGCGCCGACTGGGCCACGATTTCATCCCTTCTTTTACTGCTCATACCGGAGAAGTTTTATGCAAAGTTTGCTACAAACGTACGTAATTCTATACTACCTTTGGCCGCCTTGGATTTTCACTCGGGGGTATCAATAAAAAAAGTAATATGTCCATCATTGCAGTGGGAAGCATGGCTTTTGACGCCATAGAGACACCTTTTGGAAAAGTAGACCGGATCATAGGCGGGGCCGCGACGTACATTTCCTACGCCGCCAGCAACTTTGTCACCCCGATTCGGGCGGTGTCCATAGTCGGCAATGACTTTCCGGAGTCGGAAATGAACGAGCTGAAGCGTCGCGGTGTTTCCCTGGAAGGCATCGAGGTCGTCAAGGACCAAAAGTCGTTTTTCTGGAGCGGCCGCTACCACCTCGATATGAACACCCGGGATACCCTGGTCACCGACTTGAACGTGATGGCCAACTTCAACCCCGTCATCCCCGAAAGCTACCAGGGCTCCGACTTCCTGATGCTCGGGAATACCCTTCCCAGCCTGCAATCCAGCGTCATCCGCCAGCTGAAAAAGCGTCCCAAGCTGATCGTCCTTGACACAATGAACTTCTGGATCGAATCGATGCCCGCCGAGCTCAGGGAAACGCTGTCGATGGTGGACGTGCTCATGGTCAACGACAGCGAAGCCCGCCAGCTGACCGGAGAATTCTCCATCGTCAAGGCCGCCAGGAAGATCCTCCAGATGGGCCCCTCCCACCTGATCGTCAAAAAAGGCGAGCACGGCGCCTTGCTGTTCCACGAGAACCACGTCTTTTTTGCCCCCGCCCTGCCCCTCGAGGACGTATTCGATCCGACGGGCGCGGGCGATACTTTTGCCGGAGGCTTTCTGGGCTACCTGGCCAAAACGCGCGACATTTCCTTCGAAAATATGAAGACGGCCATCATCATGGGCTCCGCCATGGCCAGCTTCTGCGTCGAGAAATTCGGCCCCGAACGCCTCAAGGAAATCAACCAGCAGGACATCGACCAGCGGGTACAGCAGTTCGTCGAGCTCGTCCAATTCGACATTGATTTGGTGTAGTGGAGATCATCCCCTAATTTTACGCCGCAGATGACAAAAATGATGAAACATATCAAGTGCAGCAAAAAGCGTCCCTCGTCCGGGGAAGGTGTGTAGCACTTTGGTATGAATCGCCAAAAATAAATACAGGCCCTCCCCGAAACGGGAGGGCTTTTTTTTTAGACATCAAAAACTCAAAATGAAAGTCGCCGTTGTGGGTGCCACCGGATTAGTCGGCACCAAAATGTTACAGGTACTGGAAGAACGCAACTTCCCCGTAGATGAGCTGATACCCGTCGCATCCGCCAAAAGCGTGGGTAAGGAAGTCACCTTCAAGGGGAAACCGTATAAGATCGTTTCCGCCGACGACGCCATCGCCGCCAAACCCAACGTGGCCATCTTTTCCGCCGGCGGCAGCACCTCCACGGAATGGGCGCCCAAATTCGCCGCGGCCGGGATCACCGTCATCGACAACTCTTCCGCCTGGCGCATGGACCCCGCCAAAAAGCTGGTGGTGCCCGAAGTCAACGCCGGCGTACTGACGCCTGAGGACAAGATCATCGCCAACCCCAACTGTTCCACGATCCAGATGGTGGTGGCGCTCGAGCCGCTCCATAAGGCCTACAAGATCGAGCGCATCGTCGTCTCCACCTACCAAAGCGTTACCGGCACCGGTGTCAAGGCCGTAACCCAGCTCTTCAACGAGCGCGCTGGCAAGGAAGGCGAGCGCGCCTACGCCTACCCCATCGACCTGAACGTGATCCCTCAGATCGACGTGTTCCTGGACAACGGATATACGAAGGAGGAAATGAAGATGGTCAAGGAGACCTGTAAGATCATGCAGGACGATACCATCCGCGTGACCGCGACGACCGTGCGCATCCCCGTTGTCGGTGGTCATAGCGAGAGCGTCAACGTTGAGTTCGCCCGCGACTTCGACCTGGTCGAAGTTCGCCGGTTGCTGTCGTCCGCCCCCGGCGTCGTCCTTGTCGACGAACCCGCCACCCAGCAATACCCCATGCCGCTCAACGCCCACGAGAAGGACGAGGTCTTTGTAGGACGCCTTCGCCGCGACGAGACCCAGCCCAATACGCTCAACATGTGGATCGTCTCCGACAACCTGCGCAAGGGCGCGGCTACCAACGCGGTGCAGATCGCGGAGTACCTCGCGGGGAAGGGGTGGCTCTAGGCCGCCCCGGGCGACTATTCGTCTTCGTGTTCGATGGCGCGGTTGAGGAAATTTAACAACGGCTGGAGCGCCTCGAACGCTTTTAGCGTATTCTTTACAAGCGCCTTATCGGTGAGCTCCGCGTCGGTGATGGAGCGGATGGCGAGATAGCTTTTCAGCTTGAGATAGTCGGCGGCGGGGTTGTCCTTTTCGTAGCCTTTGGGCATGGTGGAGAGGCTGTACTCGCCTTTCAGGACCTCGCCATACTGAGTGACGAACGACTTGTGGCGGACGATGCGACCGAACTCGTCGAAGCAATAATCGATCTCCTGGCGGATCTTTTTGACCTCGCGGGCCTCGGGCATCCAAAGACCGCCGCCGACAAAGCTGTTGCCGCCGGGTTCCATGTGGAAGTAATAACCGGCGTAGATGGATTTTTTGCCGCCGCGATCGAGGGAGGCGCCCATATTGGTTTTATAGGGCGCTTTGTTTTTGGAAAAACGGATGTCGCGGTTGATCCGGAACAAACAGTCCTTGGCCTTCAACGTGCGCAGGTCCTCGTCCTTGACGGAGTGCTTGTCGAGCAACGTTTGTATGAATGCGGCGAAGTCCGCCTTTGCGGCGTCATAGGCGTCGCGGTGGGCGTCGAACCACGTCTTCTCGTTGTGCTTCTTCAATTGCTTCAGGAACTGAAGCGTCGACGGTTGTAACATAGCCCGCAAAGGTATGCCATTTGGCGAGCCGTGCGGCACGGTCGCGGGTGGCGCGCCGCGCTATTGCACCCCGCTCCAGTTCTCCCCGCTGCGGATGCGGTACAACGTCATCTCGCTGACGCCGTATTTGTCGGCGAGCTGGCGGTAGGTGAACTTGCGCTTGGGATCGGACAGGGTCGCCTTGATGCGTTTTACCTGGGCGACGGTCAGCTTGAGCCCCTTGGAGTGGGCGGCTTTCTCACGCTGGCGTTCCTTGTAGGCGATCTTGTCGGGGCTGTTTTGCTGGTGGCCGCTCATCTCCTCCAGGGTGGCCCACCGGAGGTTCCGGGCGCTGTTGTCCAGTTTGTTGTGGTTCAGGTGGATGACAAAACGGTGGCGGGGTGAAGGTTTCGCGTGGAACAACCGCGCGACTTCCCGATGGATGTAGATGGTCCCCTTATTGCCCGGGCGATGCAGGTTAAGGGTACGGTATCCGGTGGTGATCGAGCCGTTGAGCAGTTGTCCGTCTTCCGTAAGGGAATCCACATAGCTGCAGGCGCGGCCCTGGTTAGAAATGGCGTATTGCTTGCGCATGTCCTTCCACCCGGAAAATTGTAATGGCTTCCAAACTTCGCCTGGGATCTTTTTGATCATAAAGAGATTTTGCGTCTCTAAATATACGAAAGCCTTTTTTCTCCTGCAACAAGACCACGGGGGGTGAAAACACGGGTCCATCGGACAAACGCGGCAAACGGGCACGGGAAACCGAAGCGGATCACGCTGAAACCATTGCCAGGAACTGCTCCTCAGATAAAATACGGATACTGCTGATCTTTTTGGCTTTTTCGAGTTTGGAGCCGGCGTCCTCGCCGACAACCAGGAAGTTCAGCTTGCTGGAGACGCTCCCGAGGATTTTCCCACCATTTTGCTCGACCAGGGCTTCAGCCTCGCTCCGGGTCATACGCAAGAGGGTGCCGGTGAACAAAAAGCTCTGGTCCTGGAGGGCGCCACCCCCGGTCGGGGCAGTGTGCGTAGCCGCCAGGTTAAGACCCAGGCTTTCCAGCTGCGAAAGCATGTGTAGGTTGTCCTTGTTGGCAAAAAACTCGTGTATGCTCCCCGCCACCTTCGGCCCGACGTCTTCCAGCGCCAGCAGCTGTTCCAGGCTGTAGTCCTTGAACTCCATCAGGTGGTGTACGGCCTGGGCCAGGGTCTTGGCCGTCGTTTCGCCCACATACCGGATGCCCAGGGCAAAGATGAGGCGGTGGAGCGGCTGGGTCCGGCTGGCGTCTATCGCGGTTTGGAGGTTGGTCATGGATTTCTTGCCAAAGCCTTCGAGCGAACCTATCTGGTCGAACGGGAGGTTATATATCCCCGGGATGTCTTTGAGCCAGCCCAGCTCGTAGAACCGGCGGACGTTGGCCTCTCCAAGGCTACGGATGTCCATGGCGTCTTTGGAGACGAAGTGGATGATGCGCTCGACTACCTGGGCGGGGCAGTTGATGTTGACGCAGCGCCAGACGGCTTCCCCTTCGGGTTTGTACAAGGGGTCGCCGCACACGGGACAATGGGTGGGAAAGTGGATGACTTCTTCCGAGCCGTCGCGCAATTCCGGCTGGGACTTGACGATATACGGTATGACGTCACCCGCCCTTTCGACGAGTACGGTGTCGCCAAGCCGGAGGTCTTTTTCGCGGACGTTTTCTTCGTTAAAAAGGGAGACCGAGGTAACGGTGACGCCCCCGATAAAAACGGGATCGATCTTTCCCACCGGGGTGATGGCGCCCGTACGGCCTACCTGGAATTCGATTTTGCGCAGCTTGCTGGTGGCCTGCCGCGCCTTAAACTTATAGGCTATGGCCCAACGGGGGTGGTGGGTAGTCATGCCCAGGCGCTCCTGCAACGCCAGGTCGTCCACCTTGATGACCATGCCGTCGATCTCATAGGGAAGGTCGTCGCGCTGCGCTTCGAAAGAGTGACAATAGTCGATGACTCCCTGTATGCTGTCGAAAACCTGCTTTTCCTTCTTGGGGCTGCGGAAACCGAGCTCCCACAACATATCCAGCATGCCGGAATGGGTATGGGGCGCCGTGGCGGCGTCGCCCGTAAAGTAGCTGACGTGATAGAGGAACGCTTCCAGGTTGCGGCGCCCCACTTCCTTGGGGTCCTTCATCCGCAGCGAACCCGCCGCGGCGTTGCGGGGATTGGCCAGGGGCGCGAGGTTTTGCTCTGCCAGCTGGTCGTTGAATTTTTTGAAGCTGGCCTTGTTGATAAGGACTTCTCCCCGTATCTCGACCTGTTGGATGCCATAACGGGAAAACGCCGCGGACAGCGGCACCGAGCGGATCTGGCGGATGTTGACGGTGATGTCGTCCCCGCTGACGCCGTCGCCCCGGGTGGCGCCGCGCGACAGGAGGTCGTGGTCGTAGATCAATGATATACTGGCCCCGTCGAATTTTGGTTCCACGCAATACCGGACCGTGTCGAGCCCGCTGAGCTCCCTGGCTTTACGGTCCCAGTCCAGCAGGTCGTCCGCGTTGTAGGAGTTTTCGAGGGATAACATCGGCACGAGGTGCGCTACCGTCGGGAAGTCCTTGGAGAGCTCCCGGGCGACGCGTTGCGTCGGGGAATCGGGGGTAACCAGCGATGGGTCGGCTGCTTCCAGGTGCTCCAGGGACTTGTACAACCGGTCATACTCCACATCCGCCACCAGCGGGTCGTTGAGGACATAATAACGGTTCTCGTGGAAGCGAAGGACCTGCCGGAGGTCCTCGATGCGGTCCGCGGAAATTTTCCCGGCCTCGGCCAGGGGCAATAACTCTTTTGTTAACTCGGTGTAATACTTGATGTTATCCATTGCGGTGTGGTGTTCTCGCGCCGTAAAAATAGCGCGACAAGACGGCCTAAAATTTTAATGTGTATTTTTTACACGGTTTATTTTTTATAGATTCGCTGCCGAACGTTTGCTTATGAACAGGAGCTTGCCACCACTGACCGGGCGGGGGGAACTGATCCAGGACGCTGTCCAATTGGTCGCCGCCTACCCAAAAACCGCGCTTACCGTCGACTGCGTCATATTTGGCTTTGAAGAGAACGAGCTGAAGGTTTTGCTCATCCGGAGCGACCTCCAGGCCTACAAAGGACTTTGGACCCTGCTGGGGGACGTCGTCAACGAAAGCGAGGACCTGAACGAGGCCGCCTACCGGGTGCTCCGGGAACGGACCGGACTGAACGACATTTTCCTGGAGCAGGTCCAGAGTTTTAGCGCCCCGGGGCGCCACCCCGGCGGCCGCGTGACCACGGTTGCCTATTATTCCCTGATCAACGTCCGGCACCATAAGCTCCGGAAGCTGGACAACGAAGTGCACTGGCACAACCTGGAGTCCATCGAGGCCATGGGTTTCGACCACAAGGACATCCTGGACGTCTGTCACCAGCGGTTGCAGCGCCGGGTACAGGAACATCCCCTGGGATTCAACCTGCTTCCGGATAAGTTTTCGCTCCGGGAGCTTCAGAATCTCTACGAAGCCATCCTGGACATCAAGCTCGACCGGCGGAATTTCCGGAAAAAGTTCTTTTCGATGGACTTCCTGATCGACACGGAAGAGTACGAGGTGGATGTCCCGCACCGGCCGGGCAAACTATACAAGTTCAATTTTCAGAAGTACCAGCGAAACCAGAAGAAATGGTTCGGGATCGATTTTTAGACGCCAGGCGCCAACCTTCGGACGCGCCCGGATCGCGGGCCGGGGTAGCTGCCAACGGCCGCCGGATGCGGGCCGCAAAATATTTTTTTATATTGTGTAAAAAATACACATTTTTGTATCCGATTGTAGCTTGCTATATGCCCAAAATGTACTTCAATGCTTGTGAGACATGGCGAAACGTGAAACGAACGTTCGCAAGCGTTTTGCTGTTATTATGCGGCGCGTTCACCACGCAAGCCCAACTCCTGACCGAGACGCCTTCCTTCCCCACCGATACCAGTACCGTTACCATCACCGTGGATTGCACGCTGGGGAACCAGGGGTTGCTCAATTATACGCCGACCACGGATGTGTATGTGCACATCGGGCTTATCACCAGCGCAAGCGCCAACAGCGGCGATTGGAAGTACGCCCCATTCACCTGGGGCACGACGAACGCCGCGGCACAGGCCACCTACATCGGGAACAATAAGTATACCTACACCATCCACAACATCCGCTCCTTTTTCGGCGTGCCGGCGGGCGAAACGATCTACCAGGTCGCGATCCTTTTCCGCAATGGGAGCGGAAGCCAGGCGCAACGTAACAGTAGCGGCGACGATATGTACCAGCCGGTGTACGGCGCCGCCCTGGCGGGTAAGTTCAGCGCCCCGCCGTTCCAACCGGAGTACACGCCCGTGCTTCAGCCGATCAGCCCGACCGTCGGCAGCCAGATACCGGTAACGTTCATCACCAACGGCTCCGCCGCCCTCCAAATAGAATATAACGGCACTACCGTCGCCACCCAGGCCAGCGGCACGAGCGTCAGCGACAACATCACGATCGGCGCGCCCGGCGCCCAGCAAATCATCGCGAGCGCGACCAATGGCGGCTCCAGCATAGCCGATACCATCAATTTCTTCGTCTCCGGCGCCACTACCATCGCGCCGCTCCCAGCGGGTGCAAAGGAAGGCATTAACTACCTCCCCGGCGACACATCGGCGTTGCTGGTGCTCTACGCGCCGCTCAAACACAAGGTGGTCGTGGTGGGCGACTTCAACAACTGGATACAGGGGACCGCCTACCAGATGAACGAAACACCCGACAGCAGCTACTACTGGCTCCAGATAAACGGGCTGAAATCCGGTACGGAATACGCCTACCAGTACGTGATCGACGATTCACTCCAGCTGTCAGACTACAATACCGAAAAGGTCCTCGACAAAAGCGTCGACCCGGGCATCCCGGCGAGCACCTATCCCGGCCTCAAGACCTTCCCGGCGGGGGCGAAGGGGACACTGGCGAGCGTGCTTCAGACGGGGCAGACGCCATACACCTGGCAGGTGACGAACTTCCAGCGGCCCGACAAGAAAGGGCTCATGATCTACGAGCTCTGGCTGGCGGACTTTACCAGCGCCGGTAACTGGCAGAGCCTGATCGACACCCTCGGGTACCTCAAACGGCTGGGCGTAAACGCCGTGGAAGTGGAGCCCGTCTGCAACTTCGAGGGCTCGCTCAGCTGGGGATACAACCCCAACTTCTATTTCGCGCCCGACAAGGTCTATGGGACCGCTACGGACTTCAAACGATTTATCGACGCCTGTCACGCGCAGGGCATGGCGGTGATCATGGACATGGTGATGAACCATTCTTTTGGCAGCTCCCCCATGGTGCAGATGTATTGGAACAGCGCGCTCCAGATACCGGCGGCAAACAGCCCCTGGTTCAACCAATACCCCACCCACGCGGACAACGTGGGCTACCAGTTCAACCACGAGAGCCCGGCGACCATCGCCTTTACCAAAAGGGTGCTGTCGTACTGGCTGACCAACTACCACATCGACGGTTATCGCTGGGACCTGGCCAAGGGCTTTACCCAGACGAGGACCTGCGACGCCACGGGGAATAACTGCGACGTCAACGCCTGGGGCGTATACGACTCCAGCCGTGTCCGCACCTGGGATACGATCAATAACCAGATGCAGGCCGCGTCGTCCGGAAGCTATTGCATCCTCGAAATGTTCGCGGCCAACAACGAACAGATCGCCGAGACGAACGCCGGTATGATGGTATGGCAGAACATGAACTACAACTACAACCAGGCTACCATGGGCTATAGCACGGGCTGGGATTTGAGCGGCGGCATCTACAGCGCCCTGAACTACCCCAACCCGGGTCTGGTCGTTTACCAGGAAAGTCATGACGAAGAGCGGCTCCAGTACCAGAACGAAACGTATGGCAACGGCAGCGGTTCCTACAATGTAAAGGATACCGCGACCGGTCTCAAACGTTGCGCGGCCGCCACCTGCTTCTGGGCAATGACACCCGGCCCGAAGATGCTGACCGAATTCGGGGAGCTGGGTTTCGACTATTCGATCAACTGGTGCACCAATAATACCGTCGATCCCACGGGCGGCTGCCGGCTCACCCCGAAGCCGATCGTGTGGAATTATCTCCAGGATACCAGCCGTAAAAAGCTGCACGACGTGTATGCCGCTATGATGCAGCTCCGGGGTAAGTACAGCGACCTGGCAACGGCGAGCTGCACCTATTCATTGGCCAGCAACTTCAAGACTTTGCAACTCGCCGCTCCCGACCTGAGCGTGGTGGTCGTCGGTAATTTCGACGTCACCGCTGTCACGGGCAGCGTTGCCTTTCCTACCGAAGCTACCTGGTACGAATACTTTACCGGGAGCACGATCCAAGCCACGGGCTCGCCCCAATCCCTCACCCTGCAGCCCGGCGAATACCGGGTCTACCTGAACCAGAACCTGTCCCTGACCACGCCCGTCACGAGCGTGTCGAACCGGGACGACAGCCTGCTGGTAAAGGTGGTCCCCGATCCCGCGGTCAGCGATGCCCAGGTGCAGTACACCATTCCCCGCGCGGGCAATGCGACCTTATCCGTGTTCAGCATGACCGGCCAGCAGCTGGGCGTGCTCAACCTTGGTTACCTCACTCCGCACAGCGAACAGGTAGCGCTGGCGTCCATTACCGGCAGTGCCTTCCTGGCGCCCGGCGTATACTGGGTCAGGCTCGGCGTGGGCGACCGGTATAACATCTGTCCGTTTGTGAAACAATAACACCTTGTAGCACCTTCCGTTCCTGAAAACTCGAAAAGTTTAGATCACACAAGAAAACTGTTTATTATGAAATGGAGACAACTGTTAACGATTTGTGTCTTGCCATGTCTACTGCTGCTTGCCGCGCCCGCACTGGCACAGAACCGGACGGTCACGGGTAAGGTAACGGATGCGACCGGGGCTCCCCTCGCAGGGGCATCCGTCGTCGTCAAAGGAAGCAAAAGAGGCGCCGTCACCGACGCCAACGGAAAGTTTACCCTCCAGGTGCCGGTGGCCGCAACCACGGTGGTCATCTCCTGGGTAGGGTACAGAACGCAGGAGGTCGCCATCGGTGACGGGGCGCCCCTGGACATCTCCCTCCAACCCGGCGCCAACGCCAACCTCAACGAGGTGGTGGTGATCGGCTACGGGGCCGTGCAAAAGAAAGACCTCACGGGCGCTGTTTCCAGCGTCAACGCGAAGGACTTCCAGCAAGGGGCGATCACCAGCGCCGACCAGCTCATCCAGGGCAAGGTCGCGGGGGTGGCCATCACCACCAACGGCGGCCAGCCGGGCAACTCCAGCACTATCCGCATCCGCGGCCTGGCGTCCCTGAACGGCAACCAGGACCCGCTCTACGTCATCGACGGGGTGGAGCTGCCGCCCATGAAAAAGCTCGACGGTACGTCCAGTGTCTCCGGTACGGCCAACCCGCTCTCGTTGATGAACCCGGACGACATCGAGAATATCACCATCCTCAAGGACGCATCGGCCGAAGCCATCTACGGCTCCCGCGGCGCGGCCGGTGTCATCATCATTACGACCAAAAAGGGCCGGGGCGGTAAGCCGGTCTTCAACTTCAATACGCAGCTGACCGTGGGCACCGTGGCCAAAAGGGTCCAGGTGCTGTCGGCGTCGCAATACCGCGCCTTCGCGGCCAAGGACCTGGAAACGACTCCCGGGGACACGATCTATACCGACCTCATGGGCAGCGCCAGCACCGATTGGCAGAAACAAATCTACCAAACGGCCGTCACCACCAACGACAACCTCAGCGTGAGCGGGGTGGCCAAACACCTTCCCTACCATCTGTCGCTGGGTTACCACGACGAGCAGGGCATCCTGAAGACCGACAAACTGCAACGCGGTACCGTCGGTATCCACCTGACGCCGAGTTTCCTCCACAACCACCTGAAGGTGGAATTGAACTTGAACGGTTCGCTGAGCAAGTCCCGGTTTGCCAACCAGGGCGCGATCGGCGACGCCATCTCTTTCGACCCGACACAGCCGGTGTATCAACCGGGGAACAAGTTTGGCGGTTACTGGCAGTGGACGGACAAGACCGGGACATTTATACCCCTGGCGACGCAAAACCCCGTAGCGCTGCTGGAACAATACAATTCAACGGGATACTCCTCCAGCAGCATCGGCAACCTACACCTCAACTACGAAGTGCCGGGTGTCGACGGCTTGCATGCGATCGCTGACTGGGGCTATGACGTCGCCAACGGGCACGGTACGGTAGTCATACCGCCCAACGCCGCCCAGGCGATCAATAATTCCCCCGGTCCCGGCCAATGGCAACAGTACAAGCAAAACAACACGTACGTGTCGGTGAACTATGGGTTTAACTATATCCGCGATTTCAAGGCCATCAAGAGCAACCTCAACGCGATGGCCACCTACAGCTATACGAACAACCTCATCACGACCTATAACTATGCGAACTTCGACGCCGCGCACGACACCATCAGCGGTTCGGCGCCGACGTATCTGACCAGTCCCACCGAGAACACCCTGATCTCCTACCTCGGCCGGGTAATCTATACTTACGACCAGAAATACATCCTCACCGCTACCCTCCGCGACGACGGGTCTTCCCGTTTCAGCCCGGCGAACCGCTGGGGCCTGTTCCCGTCGGCGGCCCTGGCCTGGAGGGTCAGCCAGGAAGACTTCCTGAAGAACACGCGTTGGCTGACCGACCTGAAGATACGGGGCAGCTACGGCGTCACGGGTAACCAGGACGGTATCCCGAACTACGAGTACATCCCTACGTATTCCCTTGGAACCAACAACTCCCTTTATCAGTTCGGGGACAAATTCTACCCCTTGTATTCACCCGCCGCGTATTTCCCCAACCTGCGCTGGGAAACGACCAAGTCCACCAACATCGGTATCGACTACGGTCTGTTCAACAACCGGATCAGCGGTAGTATCGAATACTATTATAAGAATATCTCGAACCTGCTGAACAGCATCTACATCCCGGTAGGCTCCAACTTCACCAACCTGGCCCCCTACATCAACATCGGCAGCATGGTAGACCACGGCGTGGAGCTCACGGTCAACGCTACCCCGATCAAGGGTAAGAACTTCACCTGGGACCTGAGCTATAATTTCACCTACCTCAAGAACAGGATCACAAAGCTGACCAACCAGGACCAAAGCGCGTCCTTCGTGGGCGACCAGGTCGGGGGCATCGGCGGCGGCACCGGGAACGATATCCAGGTACAGACCGTAGGGTATACCGCCAATTCCTTCTTCGTCCTCCAACAGATCTACGGGAAGAACGGTAAGCCCATCGAAGGCCTGTATGCCGACCGCGACCGTAACGGCACCGTCAGCTATCCGGCCGACGCCTACCGGTACAAGAGCCCCTTCGCCCCGGTGACGATGGGCTTCAGCTCCACCTTCAACTATATGCGTTGGAGCCTGACCCTGGTCACCCGCGCCAGCATCGGGAACTACGTATATAACAACATCAACTCCGGGTTAGGCGCCACTAAGTACATCCTCCACAACGGCCTCGGTTACTTGTCCAACGCGACCACGGACATATACAACTCTGGTTTTGTAAACCCACAGTACTTCTCCGATTACTATGTCCAGAACGCATCTTTCTTCAAGCTGGACAACCTGGGCATCGGTTATAACGTAGGTAATCTGAACAGCCACGTGAGCCTCCGGTTGAACGCCAACTGCCAGAACGTATTTGTGATCACCAAGTACACCGGTGTGGATCCGGAGGTCTACAACGGTATCGACAACAACCTGTACCCCCGCCCGAGGAACTTTACCATCGGCGCCAGTCTCAACTTCTAAAAAAACGTATATGAAAAGATATTTTCTAACGATAGCGGCCGGCCTGGGGATGTTCTCCGTTTCCCTGGTGTCTTGCACCGGAAAGCTCAACAGGCAACCGGCCAATACGACCACCGGCTCCAACGTGTTCAGCACGCCGGCCGGCGCCAAGGAAGCCCTGGCCAAGGTGTATGGCGCCTTCGCCCTTACGTCGAGCACCGGTCCCTCGAACGGGGACCTGGGCGGTATCGACGCCGGTACCTCGGACTTCATCCGGTTGCTTTGGGACGCCAGCGAGCTTAGTACGGACGAGGCGGTCTGCGCCTGGAACGACCCGGGCGTACCGGATTTCCATAACCTGAACTGGAATTCCTCCAACGTCATCCTGCTCGGGTTGTACGCCCGTACCATTTACCAGGTGACGGTGGCCAATGCCTTTATCCAGAACGCAGCCGGCGCGAATTTCACCGGTTCCGACAAGACCGATCTCGGGCACTATGTCGCGGAGGCGAGGTTCCTCAGGGCCTTCGACTACGCCGAGATGATGGACCTTTTTGGCAATTCGCCCTTTATCACAGACAAGGATCCCGTCGGCACCGTCCCCACGTATATCAAACGCGCTGACCTTTTCACCTATGTGGAGTCCGAGCTGAAGAGCCTGGACAGCGCCGGCGCCCTGGTGGCCGCCCGCCAGAACGAATACGCCCGTGCCGACCAGGCCTGCGTATGGGCGTTGCTGGCGCGCATCTACCTCAACGCCGAAGTATACACCGGGACCGCGCGGTATACCGATGCCATCACCTATGCCCTCAAAGTCATCAACGCCGGTTATACGCTGGATACATCCTACAGCAACCTGTTCCGGGCGGACAACAACGTGAACAACCCCGAACAGATATTTTCCATCGCGTATGACGGCGTGAATACGCAGAACTACGGAGGCACGACCTTTATCATCAACGCCGCCATCGGCGGGTCGATGAAACCCGCGAACTACGGTGTACCCGGCGGCGGCTGGGGCGGTAACCGGGTTACGTCGAACCTGCCCAACCTGTTCCAGAGCGGCGATAAACGCGCCTTGTTTTACACCAGCGGACAGACGGAAGCCATCGCCGACATCGGTACGTTTACCAATGGCTACGCCACCGTCAAGTGGCAGAACCTGACATCCACGGGGGCAACACCGGCCGGCGCGTCTACGTTCTGCAGCACCGACTTCCCACTGTTCCGTTTGGCAGAGCAATACATGATCTACGCGGAAGCCGTCCTCCGGGGCGGGAGCGGCGGAGATGCCACCACGGCCCTTGGCTATGTCAATGCCCTCCGCACGCGGGGTGGCGTAACGCCCTACACCGCGCTCACCCTCCAGGACATCCTTGACGAACGGGGCATGGAGTTCTACTGGGAATGCCAAAGGCGTTCCGACCTGATCCGGTTCGGCGTCTTTACGTCCGGCAGCTATCTCTGGCCCTGGAAGGGTGGGGTTAGCTCCGGTACGGGCGTGGACAGCCACTTCAACCTTTTCCCCCTGCCGGCCACAGACCTCAATACCAATCCCAACCTACAACAGAACCTAGGGTATAATTAATCTTCAAACGCTCTGTTATGAAAAGTCAATTCATCAAAATATCGCTGCTCGCGGGTTTGGGACTGGGGCTCTGGTCCTCCTGTAAGAAGGACTACAGCGAGATCACGTATACCGGCGGTACCGCGCCCGTGCTGACGGCTTCGGTATCCGACTCCATCCCCCTGCCGCTGACGGACACGACCGGGAATGCGGTCACGTTCTTCTGGACGAACCCGAACTATATGTTCTCCAATGGGCCGAGCTC
>NZ_DATJIY010000015.1:0-51225 GCF_035492835.1 Dinghuibacter sp. | reverse complement strand
GGGTCAAAGGATTTCGGATATCCTTATCCCGTCGATCTACCGGGAATTCGTCGAAGGGCTCAAACGGGTTTTCGCGGGAGAATCCTTTTCGAGGGAAATCAGGAGGGGCGACTACGACTTCGTATCCCGTTTTGTCCCGCTCCGGGACAAGGAAGGGACTATCTTTTCCGCGATGGTCGTATCCATAGACGTGACGGAGCTCAAAAACGCCCAGCGCCACATCAATAACCTAAACGAAACCTTGGAATGGAAGGTTGCCGAAAGAACGGAGGAGCTCGCTTCGGTGAACCGGGAGCTGGAGGCTTTCGTGTACTCGGTCTCCCACGACCTCCGGGCGCCGCTCCGGATCATCGACGGGTTTGCCGATATCCTCTCCAGCGATTATGGCGACGCCCTCGACGAGGAAGGCAAGCGGACGGTGGCCGTGATCGTTTCCAGCGCCCGGCGAATGGGACAGTTGATCGACGACCTGCTCAACCTCTCACGCCAGGGACGGCAGGAGCTCGTCACCACCGCGGTGGATATGAACCGGCTGGTCGACTCCGTCGTCCAGGAGCAGCTGGCGTCCGCATCCGTCAAAGCCACGGTTAGCAACGACGATCTGTTGCCGGCAGTTTGCGACGAGCGGCTTATCCGCCAGGTCTGGATCAACCTTGTCTCCAACGCGCTCAAGTATTCTTCCGGGAAACCCGAACCCCGCATACATATCACCTCCTTCAGACACGGACGGATGGCGACCTATTCGATCCGGGACAACGGCGTTGGCTTCAACATGAACTATGCGCATAAGCTATTCGGCATTTTCCAGCGTCTCCACAAGCCAAGTGAGTTCGAGGGTACCGGCGTGGGCCTGGCGCTGGTGCAGAGGATCGTCCACCGGCACGGCGGCAAGGTATGGGCGGAAGCAAAAGAAGGAGAGGGCGCCACGTTTTTTTTCACCATACCAGGCCGATGACATTATGGAAAGACACGAAATACAAATCCTGCTGATCGAAGACAATCCACACGAAGCGGAATTGACCATCCGCAGCCTCCGGAAAAGCAACCTCGCCAACCATTTGAAGCACATCGATGACGGAGAAGAGGCGCTGGCTTATCTCTTTCCGGCCGAAGACGCCGGCCTGCGCCAGTTACGGCCGAAATTGATCTTGCTGGACCTCAAGTTGCCCAAGGTCGACGGGCTGGAAATCCTGCGAAAGATAAAAGAAAATGAATGGACACGGTTGATTCCCGTGGTCGTACTGACGTCCTCAAAGGAAGAACGGGACATCATCGAAAGCTATAAGTTAGGCGTAAACAGCTATATCGTCAAGCCCGTAAACTTCGAATCCTTTGCCCGGGCCGTCAGCGAGCTGGGCATGTACTGGCTTTTGTTGAACCAAACCCCACCGGGTTCCTCGTTATGAAAAAAGACCTGACCATACTGCAGCTCGAGGACGACCCGCTCGACGCCGAACTGATCCAGCGTTTTCTGCGGAACGCAGGACTGTCGACCGACGCCCATATTGCCAGCGACCGGGCGGATTTCGAACAGGCGATCGACTCGGGGCGCTTCGACGTAGTGCTGGCCGACAACTCGCTACCGCAATTCAATTCCCTGGAGGCCCTGAAAGTGCTGCGGGAACACAGGGTCGATGTCCCTTTTATCCTGGTGACCGGGACCGTTTCCGAAGAATTCGCCGTCGATGTCATCCAGAAAGGCGCCGACGACTATATCCTGAAAAACAACCTGACGCGGTTACCCTCTGCGATCGACAGGGCCATGGAAAAACGCCGGATTAAACGGGAAAAGATGCTGACCGAAGCCGCCTTGCGTCAAAGTGAGGAGGAATACAGGCAGCTCTTCGAGCTGACACCACTGGCGGCGTGGGTCATTGACGAACAAACACTAGGCTTTTTGACCGTCAATTCGGCCGCCGCAAGGTTGTATGGTTATACACCCGCCGAATTCAAAGGCCTGGACCTCGGCAGCATACAACGCTCCCGGGAGGACGGCCTCGTAAAACACCTGACGAAGGATGGAAGGGTGATCGACGCCGAAATCATTTCGACACCCGTACTCTATAACAACCACTCCGCCCGGCTGGTCCTGATCAACGACCTCACGGAGCAACTCAAGGCGGAAGCGGATATCCGGCAGATGAACCTGGAGCTGCGGGAATTGTCGGCCCACCTGCAAAACGTCCGGGAAGAGGAAAGGATACAGATTTCCCGGGACGTCCATGACGAATTGGGACAACAAATCACCGGGTTGAAGATGGCGCTGTATTCACTATCCAAAAAAAGCGGTCTCCAGCAGGAATTTACGGAGGCCATGTCGCTGATCGAAGACCTGGTAACGTCGGTTCGCCGGATCGCCTCCAACCTTCGCCCCCACCTGCTCGACAACTTTGGCCTGGCCGAAGCGTTGCGATGGCAGGGTCAGGACGTGGAGAAGCGGTTTGGTATCACGGTGGCCTTCGAATCCGAACCGCCGAACATCGATCTGCCGCCGGGTATCAGTACCGGCCTTTTCCGTATCTACCAGGAGGTATTGACGAATGCCGTCCGCCATTCGGGCGCGCACCGCATCGATAGCAGCCTTTGCATGGATGAAGGGCGCGTCGTCATGGAGATCCGGGACGATGGGGCGGGCATGGATTTGACGGCGGCCCCCAGGAAAAAAAGTTTTGGGCTCCTGGGTATTAAGGAACGCGTATTTCTGCTCAACGGCCAATATACGCTCAGCAGCGAACCGGGCAAGGGAATGCGCTGGACGGTTTCGATCCCACTATAAAACGCTTTAATGAACATTATCATCGCTGACGACCACGCCCTGATCCGAAAAGGATTGAAACAAATCCTCCTGGAGGAATTCCCTTCGGCACGGGTCGATGAATGCCGGGACGCGGAGGAGCTGATCAAAAAAAGCCTGCACGACCATTGGGATGTCGTGGTTTGCGACCTGCTGATGCCAGGCAAGACAGGGTTGGATGTCGTCCAGCACATGAAACAACACGCCCCCAGGACACCGGTGCTCGTGCTCAGCATGTACCCGGAGGAACAATACGCCATCCGGGCGCTGAAAACCGGCGCCGCCGGCTACCTCAGCAAGGACAGCGCCCCCGAGGAGCTCGTCCGGGCGGTACACCGCGTCCTGATGGGTCGCAAATACATCTCCCCGTCGCTCGCCGACAAGCTGGTCAACGAGCTGGACCAGGAGAGCTCTCCCAAACCGGCCCACGAGCTGCTTACACACCGGGAATTCGGGATTTTCCAGCTGCTGGCAGCGGGCAAATCCATTTCGGCGATCGCCGACCAGCTCTCCATCAGCGCCTCCACCGTCAGTACCTACCGGGCCAAGATCCTGACGAAAATGAACCTTGGCTCCAACGCGGACCTGACGCGGTATGCACTGGAAAATAAATTGATTTGACGCCTTGTGGCGTTTATACTATAGGAGATCGTCGATCTTCGATGTCCACTTCCCATTCCGCGCTATCGATAACGCTTTCGTTTGGGCGCATCTTTGTATCGTTGCAGGCGTGAATCCAATATCCTATCTGAGTAGTCCGTACCCTATCCGCCCGTTTTAAGAGCCGCCAAAATCATTGGTGAAAGAGACCTTCGGGTCTCTTTTTTTTTGCCCGTACGTTTTGCGCCCCACGATGTGGCCTGGGAATACGTGGCGGCCCGGCGGGGGAAAATGTAAAACCCCACATGGATATGCGGGGTTTTCTATGCTTACCTCTTCTTAAATTTTTTACCGTTAACCAGTAAAACCTTATGATGTAAAAGTAGCGCCCGCCCGGTTCCTGCGGGATCGCTGCCTTTGCTCTATTGACGGTAGCATTTCAACTACAAGGCGCCCAGCTTCTTCAGGTGGTCGTCGGCGTTGGTGTTTTTTGGATTCAGCTCGAGGGATCGCTTGTAGAATTTGACGGCGTTTGCCTTATCGCCCATGTCCTCGTACGCTTCGGCTTCGCTGTCGTAGACGTTCCAGCTGTCGGGATGGAGCTGGGTATTCAGCTGGAAGATTTTTAAAGCGTATTCGCTCTTGCCTTTTCTCAGGAGGCTGTACGCCCAGTAATTGACCTCGTTTTCGTCCAGACCCGTCGTGTCTCCCGTCTTTGCCAGGCGTTTGATGTTTTTTGAGAAACCGAAGGCGTCGTCGGTTCGTTCTTCCGGTGTATAATTGCTCTCCACGAAGATTTTGTTCGCGATAGCCTCCGTCTTGTCCTGGATACTCGAATTATTGACGCATTCGTTGGTCATCACCATCACGCCGAAATGCAGCTCGGGATATAACAGGCAATAGGACGTAAAACCAAAGGTCGTCCCATCCATGTTCACCCGGCGCTTCCCCTCAAATGTCCCCAGGAACCAGTTCAGACCTATGGCAAATTGTTGGGGATCGCCCCAGGCGGCCTTGTGGGTCATCATGACCGCCGGGTTGGACTCGTCCAGCTGGAAGGCGATGTATTTGAGCATGTCGTCCAAACAGGATTTCATGGCGCCGGCGGCACCGTTGAATAACGGGATGTGGGGCTCTTTGAGACCTTTATCGTCATAGCCCTCAGCGCGCCGTGTTAGTTGCTGTGTTGTCAGTGTGATCCCGGTATTAGACATGTTTAACGGCCCGGTGATGTATTTTTTTACGATCACCTCGTAGGGCATTTTGTATATGTTCTCCAGGATAAAACCCAGGAGCTGGTTCGCTGCGTTGGAGTGGGCGGGCGTCGAGCCTGGCTTCGTGGCCAGCGTCACCTGGTGCAGGTCCCTCAGGAAGTCCTCCTTTGTGTAGTGCTCGTTCAGCTTTACGATCTCGCGCGGGATCGAATCCGCCGGGAATTTGTCTTTCAAGAGCGTAACGTCCGGGATGTTGTTGGGCAGGGAGCTCGTCCAGTTCACCAGGTTCTTTAGCGTTACCGGCGTTCCCTGGTATTGCAGGTTGGGGTACGGTTCTTTGAGATACTTCCTGATATCGTCGTCGAGGGACGCTTTACCGTCCACCACCGCTTTTGTCAACAGGTAGGTCGTGAATGTTTTGGTGATCGAGCCGATCTCATAGATCGTCTGGCTCGTGGGGGTCACCTTCGTCCCGAAATTGTATTTGTAGACTTTGCCGTCTTTAATGACGCCAATGGACAGCTCGTCGTTTGGTTGGTTATCCGTCATGATTCTTCCGGCGGATTCGACAATGGTGTCCATATTGACCTGGGCAGTGGACCTCGTCGCCAGTGCAATCGCGACCATCAGGAGGGCTTTGCGCATAAGTAGTTGATTTTTTGAGTTTTGAATCATTTTCTGTGCCGGGATTTTAAGTGATTTGGAATCAACTAATTGATTAGGAGTTCGCGATCGGCGGTGTTCGGTTTCGATACAGGCAACGGGTGGGTTTCGTACATTTAGACGTGCAAACTTCTCTACTCACACCGCGCCTGACCTTGCGCCAACTCCAGCACACCGATGATGTGGCGCTGCTGGCGCTGCGCGGCCATCCAGAGGTGAACCGCTATCTGGACCGGACTCCGCCGAAGGATATTTCGCAGGCGCAGATGTTCATCAACACCATTTTGGACGGCGGGCTTACTCAATCGTGGACATATTGGGCGATTGCGCTCCGCGACGGCGGTTTGATCGGGACGATCTGTCTCTGGAACTTCTCCGACGACCGGCTTACCGCCGAATTGGGTTATGAGCTCCACCCGGAGTACCAGGGGCAGGGATTTATGGACGAGGCGGCGAAGAAGGTGCTGGATTTTGGATTTGCGGTGCTGGGGCTAAAGACCATCGAGGCGTTTACCCATAGGGATAATATCCGGTCGTCCCGGCTGCTGGAGCGGAATGGGTTTACAAAGGTCGAAGACGGGGAATTGGAGCGGTTTGCAAAAACTACTGCTCCTTAATCTGTGACGGGTCCGTCACCACGATCTCGGGCTTACCGTTATACATCTGCTGCTTGCCGGTGATGCAGACCTTTTTGCCGTCGTAGTAGATGTCGGGGGCGTCGTGGAATTTTGCGTGGTCCTCGGCCTTGATGACGATGGTGAGCTTCTGGTTCGGGTAGGCGGCGCCGAAGTTGAGGAGCGACATACCGGAGGTGAAGGTCTTGCCGCCATAGATACGGTCGCAGACGGTGACCACGGAGGCGTCGCCGGCGGCAGGAGAAGCGGGGGCGGCCATGGTCACATTGGGTACCGCTGGCGGGGTGAAGTGGCCGCTGTATATGTCGTTGAGGAGGCCGGCCAGGCGGATGCCCGCCATCTGGATGCGCTCCTTGACGATGGGCATGTGCTTGTCGTAGTAGTCGTCGGGGAGGGTGCGGTTGCGCATGGCATCGATCTCTCCGTAGAGGCGGGTGGCGGCCTGGTAGCTTTCCCACATCCATTGGAGGATACCGGCGCTTTGCCACTCCTTGATCCTATCGGGGGAGACGTTGTCCCACTGGGCGGCCAGCTGGGCGTCGCTGAGGCCGCCGTGGTCGATCAGTTTGGAGTCCCAAAGAGCGTGGAGGTTGGTGCCCTGGCCGTCATATTGTACCTGGATAGTATTACCGCCCTTGTCTTCGGCGCGGCTGACGTGCATCGGCTGGTGCAGGTCCTCGACGATGTGGATGAGGTATTTGAGGGCGACGACCTTTTGGTCGTGGGGCGTATTCGGGGAGGCGAGCTCGTTTTCGCACTTCATCACGGCCCAGTAGGCGTTGGGTTCGGTCATGCCCTTGACCTGGGCGGAAAAGTCGCTAAAGGACAAACCCAGGGGCAGGTCGATGTAATGCCAGGGACCATTATTCTTATACTCGGGCACGGACCGGACCTCGTCGGCCCAGGTGCTGGCGTCCGCCAGGGATGCATCCCCGAGCAGGTCATGGACGGCCGCCCTGGCCGCGGGGCTGAGGTGGTTTTCGGCAATCCGGCCGCAGGTGCGGTGACCGGTGACGCCCCAGGACAACAAAGCAAGGGCAACGAGAGCCACGAAGGGCAAAAGGGCTTTTTTCATGCTGATGGATGAAGTGGGGGCAAATATAGGGGTTCAGGTCATCCCTTTTTTCAAGCCGGACTCTACCAGCAGAAAGTTAACAGGATAGGCCGTACAAAAACCAAGCATCATGGAGAGCTGCATCATCCACCAGAAAACCGGGCTCTTGACGGATAGGGACTCATTGAAAATCATGAAAATAGCTATCGCCATGCCGCTGTACATCCCGGCCTGCCAGGCCAGTACGCTGAGGGTATCGGCCTTAAAGGCGTCCAGGAGGGTGCGCCAAAAACCCTTTCCTTTCATGGTTTTCAGGGCAAAGTACTGAAAGAGGATGCCAAAAAGCAGGGCTCCTGCCAGGGCCAGGGTCATATGGCCCACGAGCGGGCTTCCGGCCACCAGGATGGGCGGCAGCAGGGCTACCGCCATATCCCCGAGGGTGCAACCGGCCCCGCAATGGAGGGTGCTTCGGGTAACCGAGCCGGACCGGCTGCGGTGACGGCCAAGGCGGACGTACAGGAGAAGTCCGACGGGGCCCGCATACAGCGCCGTAAGCGGCCATACCAGGCTCATGATCCACATCCGGCGGCGCGGGCGGGTAAATTGGTCGATCACGATGATCAATGCGGAGAGGATAGCTAACAGGATAAACAGCCAGGCGATCTCATCGATAGCAGTCATTCAGGTGTTTTTGAAGCGACTTCACCGCAAAAACCTTACCATACGCACGTTTGCGGCGCGCTTCCCGGGTGGGCGCGACCGTGGGCGGCTAGTTATTCACCAGCTTCATCGCCCCCTCCCCATACCGCTTGCCCGTGTCGGGGTAGGCGGCCAGCAGGTCGTCGATCGATTGGAGGTCGCCGGGCGAAAGGACGATGTCCGCCGACGCGGCATTCTCTTCGAGGTATTTACGGCGCTTGGTGCCGGGGATGGGGATGATGTCCTTTCCCTGGGCCAGCACCCAGGCAAGCGCCAGCTGGGCGGCGGTGCAGCCCCTGGCCGCGGCCAGGGCGGCAAAACCGGCGGCGAGACCTTCGTTGTTGGCCAGGTGTTCGGTCTGAAAGCGGGGCAGGTTCCTGCGGATGTCGTCCGTCCCCAATGCGGACCAGTCGACGGTATTGAGGAGGAGCCCCCGGGACAGCGGGCTGAACGGGATCAGCGAGATGCCCAGCTCACGACAGGTAGGGAGTATTTCCGCCTCCAGGTCGCGGGTGAGGATGGAATATTCGGATTGGAGGGCGGCGATGGGGTGGACGGCGCAGGCTTTGCGAAGCGAGGCGGCGGAGGCTTCCGACAGACCCAGGTAGCGCACCTTACCCTCACGCACGAGGTCGGCCATGGCGCCGACCATGTCCTCGACCGGGACGTTGGGATCGATGCGGTGGGCATAGTACAAGTCGATCACGTCGACACGGAGCCGCTTCAGGCTTCTTTCCGCGGCAGACTTCAGATAGCCGGGGGAACCGTCGAAGTAGGTGCCGCCTTGTCCCGGCACACCGGGGTTACGGTCGTCGTAGTGACGGAAACCGAACTTGGTCGCGATAAAAACCTTATCCCGGTTGGGCACGAGCACCTTGGAGACCAGCTCCTCGTTGGCGCCGTTGGCATATATGTCGGCGGTATCCCAGAAGTTGACGCCCAGATCCAGGGCGCGGTGCAGGGTGGCGACGGCTTCGGCCTCATCGGGGACGCCATAGCCGTGGTTCATGCCCATGCAGCCCAGGCCGATGGCGGATAGTTTTTCTGTCGTTTTTCCCAAAAATCTGTATTGCATGCCACAAAGGTAAGGCGCAGGCCAAGCCCTCGTATTGCCCGGTTCAAACTAAACCTTGCTCAATTCAAACAACGCTTTCACCAGCACGTCGAGCTCTGACGGCGTCGTAAAGATGTTGGGGGTAATGCGGCAGCCCTGCACGCCGGCACCGTCGATGGCGACCGTGTAGATTTTGTAGCGTTTCAGGAGGGTATCGGCAAGGTCGGCGGGCTTTATGCCCTTGATGCCCACGTTGGCGATGGCGCAGGCCCTGGCGGGATCGGCGGGGGTGTTCAGCACGATGCCGGGTGCGTTCCGGACGCGGGTCGTCCAGTATTGCTGGAGGTACCGGAGCCGTTCTTCTTTGCGTTCGGGCCCGATCTGCTGATAAAAGTCGATCGCCGCGCCTACCGTGAGGTCGGACCAAACCGGTAAGGTACCCGTATGATTGAGCGTCCCGATCCCGGTGACGGAACCGTCGGGCTCCGGGAGTAGCGGCCAGACGTCGGGGATACGGTCCTTCCGCACCCAGAGCAAACCGGTGCCCAGCGGCGCGCTCAGCCACTTGTGGAGACTAGCGCCAAAGAAGTCGCACCCCAGGTCGGGTATGGAAAACCGTATTTGCGCGACGGTATGCGCCCCATCCACCATGGTGGCCACGCCCCTTGCCCTGGCCATGTCGCAGATGCGCCTCACGGGCAGGATCTGGCCGGTGATGTTGACCATGTGCGACACCATGAGGAGGCGTGTGCGCGGGGTGATCATCGAAGCATACAAGTCGACGATCTCAGAGTCGGAGGCCGGGTGGTTGGGCACCGACAGGATTTTATTGACAACGCCATACCGGTCGGCCGCCTGCCGGAACATCCTCAGCATGGCGCCATAGTCCTGTTGAGCCATGATGGCCTCGTCGCCGGGCTTCCAGTGGATGCCGCCGATGACCATGTCGAGGGACTCGGTGGTATTGCGGGTGATCGCGACCTCATCCGGTGCGGCGCCGACCAGACCCGCCAGCCGGGCGGCCATGGCGTGCTTGTTGTCGAACTGAACGGTACGCATGTAGTGCGCCCCCTGGTAGTTGACGTCCCGGATGTTTTTAATCAGGCTCTCCAGCGTGGCTTCCGGCAGGATGTTGTAGTAGCCGTTCTCGAGGTTGATGTAGTCGGGGGTCAGACGGTAACCGCCGCGGACGCCCTCCCAGAAGGTTTCGTCCGATGCGGTGGCCAGTGGGCTCAGGTGCTCGAACCGCGCCACCCAGCGCGACAGGGGCTCGCCGGTGAGCGCCAGGGCCATGCCTTTCAGAAAAGTGCGTTTGTCCATTGAGGGGAATGTACACTATCTTTCTGAAAAAAAATAATGTCCGCGCCACTTGCCAGGAAGCTGGGGCTAAAAGACCGGTAATAACGGGAGTGTTTTTCATGGCTATACTCCCTGTATCTTGCGCATTGGGTCGGGCGTAGTTTCGGGCATCAGGAGCTTGAGCCGGAAACCGGACCCGTACCGGTCCTCCTCTTTGAGGAATTCATGGTCTCTCTTACTGATCCAGTAGGTTTCGGTGTAGTGCATGTTTTTGGCGTCACCCTCCGTTATCAGCCTCCAGCAATCCACGCGGGCGCCGTTCAGGGTTTGGATGACCTCGCTCCCGCTGACCTTATAGACTACGTACTGGGGAGGGTCCAGACCCGCGTCGTAAAAATTGATGGCGAAGGCCTTCCCGGCCCCCAAAGGAAGCATTTCAAAGGTTTCAATATCCAGGTTCCAATTCAGGTTGGGCCGGGAAAAGGCCAGGGAAAAGTCCTTGGCGGCATTCCCCCACACGCTGTCCGCGCCGCTGATCCTGTCGTCCGCCCAATTATAAGCGAAGGTTTTCCCGCGCTTTATCTCCTTATGATACACCGGGGCGAAATCGGCAGCCTTGTTCAACGAGTAGACCTCGCGATACATATTCGTGTCCTGTCCGTACCAGTGCTGGGTGATGCGAAAGGCCCCATCCACCTGCTCAATGCTCCGCAGCCAGTACCAGAACACCAGCGTCTTTTTGGACGCCGTGTCCCCCATATAGATGAAGTACTGGCGCAGGCCAGGCTTCAGGTAAGCGGTTTGCAGGGCGGTATGGCCCCAGCCGATGGTGTCCACGGTTTGAGCCGAGGCCTGTAGAGAAAACAACAACAATACGGCGGATAAACGCATGGTGTAAAATTGCGGCTCCTTATTCGTG
This sequence comes from Dinghuibacter sp., assembly GCF_035492835.1. Lineage (NCBI taxonomy): Bacteria > Pseudomonadati > Bacteroidota > Chitinophagia > Chitinophagales > Chitinophagaceae > Dinghuibacter > Dinghuibacter sp. Next base: position 40,294 of record NZ_DATJIY010000015.1, on the reverse strand, counting down.
CCGTCAAGACCTTTCAACGGCTGGACATATATTTTAAACAGCCCGAACCGTTGAAGGATCGGCCACAGGCGTTGAAGCGGGTGGGAAGCCCAAAAAGGATCGTATTTTTGGGTCATGAAGTCATTCTTTGAGCGGGCATCCACGAAGACGTTACAATGGCTCGTATGGGTATTCGTCTGCCTGCTCATCTTTGTCACCTACGTATCCGAGGACGGATGGAAACAGTCCGGGACTTACGCCGTCCTGCACTGTATCTTCTATGCCACCCTGATCTATACCAACATCCTGGTGCTTTTCCCCCGGCTCTACCTCACGGGCAAGCGTACCTGGTATATCCTGTCCGTCATCGCGCTCATCGTCGTCCTGGGCTTTGTCCGGGGGGCGACCTACACCTGGATATATAACAACTGGTTCGCCCAGAAGCACGACCACGAGAATATGATGCAGACGATTTACGCCTGTATGATCTCGAACGTTTTTATCTATGTCCTCAGCCTGATATTCCGGATCGCGATCGCGTATTTCGGGCTCAAAAAACAAACCCAGGAAATCCTCCTGCAAAAAAGCCAGGCGGAGCTCAACCTCCTGAAGTCACAGGTGCAACCGCACTTTCTGTTCAACACCCTCAACAACATCTACTACGAATCCTACCGGGAAGCGCCGCGGACCGCCTTGTTGATCGAGCGGCTGAGCGAGATCATGCGGTACTTCGTGGACGAAAGCCCCAGGCAGTATGTCCAGCTGGCCACCGAAATCCGTTTCCTGGAAAACTACATGGCGCTCGAGCAAATCCGCATCCGGTATGGCGTACACATCCGCTTTAGCAAGGAGTGCGACACCGAGACCAAGGTACCCCCCATGCTGCTGATGACCTTCGTGGAAAACGTCTTCAAGCACGGCATCGACAAAACCAGCCCCCTCAACAGCGTAGACATCAGCCTGTCGAGCGACGGCACCCGGCTCCATTTCAGGACCCGGAACAAGCTGTACAATCCCACCTCCGATCACGCCAGCGGGTTTGGGATCAAAAACCTCCGCCAGCGGCTCCGCATCCTGTACGGCAACGACTTCGAGCTGGAGACAAAGGTCGAGGGGCTGTACTATACCGCCTATTTATCCATCCCGTTAAATCCTTCCGCATGAACCTAAGCTGTATCATCATCGACGACGAGCCCAACGCGGTGGACCTGCTCGACATGTTCATCCGGCAGGCCACCGGCTGGACCCTCAGCCACAAGTGCTATGACGCGCTCGAGGCCATGACGTTCCTCAAGCAGCAGCGCGTGGACTTCGTTTTCCTGGATATCAACATGCCACAGCTGAGCGGGATGGAGATGGCGGGGTTGTTGCCCCCCGAGACGAAGATCGTTTTTACGACCGCCTATTCCGAGTACGCCCTGGACAGCTACAATTTCCCCACCATCGACTATCTGCTCAAGCCGATTACACTGAAGCGCTTCCTGGCGGCGCAGCAAAAGATCGAGGGGTATTTCGCGGCGCATCGGGAATCAGACCCGTCGGTCGCGACCAAGGCCCTGGGCGACTACTTCTTTGTCAAGTCGGGAAAGGAGCTCCGCAAAATATTGCTCGACGACATCCTCTATTTCGAGGGTGAAAAAGAGTACGTCCGGCTCGTCACCCCCCGTGAGCAGATACTGATCTACCGCAGGCTGAAGGACATCGAGGAGCAGCTGTCGCTGCCGTTTGTGCGGGTGCACAATTCGTATATCATCAACATCCGGCAGCTGCAGAAGATACAGGACAATCATATTTATATCGGGGCCAAGCAGATTCCCATTTCGGAGAAGTATAAGGAGAATTTTATGGGGGTTATCCAGGGGAAATTGTTCTAGATAACGACCTGCGCGCGGAGGCCCTGTTGGGGCTTTTCGCCACGCAGGAGTGAGCAGGAATGATCTGTGCGGCGATTTTGGTACCTTCCCCACCATGCAACGCATCGCCTTCACCATGAAATTGTTCCCCGGTTTCGAGGCCGAGTACCGGCGGCGGCACGCCGTCATCTGGCCGGAACTGAGCGGTCTCCTGCACGAAGCGGGTATCCGGGACTATTCGATATTTTTAGACCCACGGACCCTGACGCTCTTTGCCTATATGCAAATCGCCGACAGCCGCAAGCTTGAGGACCTGCCGCGGGAGCCGGTGATGCAGCGCTGGTGGGACTTTATGAAAGATGTCATGGAGACGAACCCGGATCAGTCGCCGGTAACCTCCCCCCTACAGGAGGTTTTTTACCTGGAAGGCTAGCGCTCCCGCTTTCCCAGGGCCCTGTCCCCCAAAATCAGGGCGTAAAAAAAGATCAGGAAACACGCCAGCACGATGCCGGCGTTGCGGATCACCAGCTCATAGCCCAGGCTGTAGACATCCAGGAAGGGATAGGGATACCATCCCAGGAGGGCGCCGCGCGCCAGGGAATAGCAAAGGTATAAGAAGGGGTAGGCGAGCCAGGCCAGCGGCGCGGTTAACCATAGCGACCCTTTGGGAACAAAGAGCACCCAATAACCCAGGTAGAACAGCGGTAACAGGGTGTGGAGAAAAAAGTCCGCTACCCAGGCGCTGCCGTGGAGGTTGACCAGCTTGGCGAGGACGACGTTATAGACGCAACCGACGACCAGCATATAGCCCGCGATCGCGGTCTGGACCGTAGCCCGGGAGAAAAACGCGCCCATGGCCGAACGGCTGCTGAACATCGACATAGTCAGGCTGAAGGCGACCAGGAAGTTGGTCAGGATCGTAAAGTAGCTAAAGAAGTTGGCGGTGGTCATGCCCATCGTCTGACCGAGCGCTTTACCCGTCGAGTGGGCCAGGACAAACTGGAGGACCAGGATGACCCAACCGGTCAGGGCTAACAGGACCCGACAGATGGCGGCAGGCAATGAATAGGATTGTAGCATAGCTGGAAATCGGCTATCCGGCCACCAAGATATAAAAATTTAGGCATTGAGCGCCGCAAGTTGTTTCAGATAGTCATACTGCAAGTCCTCGTGCAACCCCTCGATGGCCTTGGTGATCTTTTTTATCTGCTGGGCGTACAGGTTGATCATTTGGGTGCTCCGGTGGATGGGGATTTTCTGCTCATTCAATTCCCGGCAAAAGAAGATCAATAGCTCCACCTCCACCTCTTTGCTGCCGGCGTAGCGGATGTACTTGTTGGTGGTCCGAAGCACCTTCCGGATCGTCTTTTTCATCAGGTAGGGCTGCGCGTTGGTTTCCTGCAGCTGTTCCCTTATCTCGGCCCTGGCGCCTTCCATATACCCCACGAGGTCATGGGCCTCGAAGAGCAGGAACGTCAGGAGCTCCTTGTTCTCCTTCTTATACTTGGCCAAGCGCAGGCAAAACTCCACCAAATCGCCGGATGACAGGGTCGATAGCTCCTTTTTTAGATCGTGAATGGTTGCAGCTCTCACAGATTATAGTTAACTTGAATTTATACCAAAACGAGAACGTATGAGCTTGAGGAAACCTTTATTCTGCTATCTATTCGCATTAGCTTTTTCCATAATTTATTTTAACGGGGTCGCTCAGACGCTCTCCGTCAAAGGTAAGGTTACGGACGCGTCCACGGGACAACCCATCGACGGAGCCGCGGTCCGGCTGAAAAGCACGGGCCGGGGAACGACGACCAATGCGGAGGGTTTATTTACGTTATCCGCGCCGCCGGGGTCCGTTCTCCAGATCAGCAGCGTCGGCTATGCTGCCATCGAGCTCCCCGTCGCCAGCGGCATGATGGAGATCAAGCTGACGCCGTCGGCGTCGGAGCTGGGCCAGGTAGTCATGGTCGGTTCGCGGCGGCCCAGGGTAAGCACCGAATCCAGCACGCCGGTGGACGTGATCAACATCGGCTCCGTGGCGAACACTACGGCCAAGCCGGACATGACGTCACAGCTGAACATGTCGGTGCCGAGCTTCAACTACAACAAGCAAAGCGGGGGCGACGGGGCCGACGCCATCGACCTGGCGACCCTCCGGGGGCTCGGGCCCGACCAGACGCTGGTGCTGATCAACGGGAAACGCCGCCACCAAACCGCCTTTGTCGCCCTGTTCGGAACCAGGGGCCGGGGTAATTCGGGGACGGACCTGAACGCCATCCCCGAAGCGTCCATCGACCGGGTGGAAATCCTCCGGGACGGGGCTTCCGCGGAATACGGCTCGGACGCCATCGCGGGCGTGATCAACATCATCCTCAAACGGGACGTGAATAAATTCACCGCCTCGGCCGGCTGGTCCGGATACTACGACCATGAGTTCAATGCGCTGAACGCAAAGACCAGTCAGAACCAGTATGTCACCAGCCACTGGCTCGATGGACAGGCCGGCACCCTGGGGCTGCACTACGGAATTCCCCTGGGTCGCAACGGCGGCTTCCTGGACCTCTCCGGCAACTTTTTTGCCCAGGGTAAAACGTTCCGGCAGGTACCGGATACCAACGTCTGGACCAACCCCAAAGCCCTTTCGGTCAACACCGGCCGGCGCGCCAACGGGGATGGCTCCGTGACCTCCGGCGGCGTCATGCTCAACTCCGAAATCCCGCTGGGACCCGCAAAAAAATCCACCTTTTACGCCTTCGGAGGGTACAACTACAAATACTCTAACGTCTACGCGTATAGCCGCAACTTCTCCGGCAGCCCCGGCCGTTTCCCGACCGACGCCAACGGCAATCTGGTGTATGTCCCCGGGATCATGCGCCTGGTCAACCCCAGCGCGCCGGTGGATACCGATCCAAACACCATCACGCCGGACAACGACGTCTACTTCAACCCGCAGGAAGGTGTGCACATCACCGACGGCTCGCTGGCGCTGGGTGTCCGCGGGACCTTCCCCGGCGGCCTGGACTGGGACTTCAGCAACAATACCGGCGGCAACAACTTCCACTACCACGGTATAAAAACCTTTAACGCCTCCCTCGGGGCCGCGGGCGCCAACCGTAACACCTTCAACGACGGTGGCTTCTACCTGATCCAGAACACCACGAACGCGGACTTCTCCAAGCACTACGCCCACGTGGCCTCCGGGCTCACGTTCAGCTTCGGCGCAGAATACCGCTACGAGGTGTACAGCATCTATAAGGGGGAGGAGGCCTCCTACACCAGCTACGCCGCCGGCAAGGCCGCGGGCTCGCAGGGTTTCCCCGGGTTCCAACCCGCGGACGTCGTAAAGGCCAACCGCTCCAACATCGCGGGCTACGCCGAGGGTGAGCTCGACGTCACCAAGGCGTGGTTGATCGACGGGGCGGTACGGCTGGAAAATTACAACGACTTCGGTTTCGTCAACACTTATAAGCTCTCGACCCGGTACAAGATCGCGCCCAACTTCAACATACGCGGTTCGGTCAGCACGGGTTTCCGCGCGCCGTCGCTCCAGCAGATCTACTTCAGCAACACCGAAACCAACGTGCAGGCGGGGTCGATCAGCGTCGTCAAGATCGCGCCCAACGACAACCCCATCACCGAGGCCGCGGGTATCCCAAAATTGAAACAGGAAAAGTCCTTCAACGCCAGCCTCGGGTTTTCATGGAAGGCCGCGCCCGGTCTGACCATCACGGTGGACGGGTACCTGGTCAAGATCAAGGACCGGGTGGTGCTCACCGGGGAATTCGATACGAGCATCCACGCCATCGCACCCATCCTCCAGCAGCTGGGCGTGGACGACGCCCAGTTCTTCGCCAACGCGGTCAACACGACCAACTATGGGCTCGACCTCGTGGCGGATTATACCTGGCATATCAGCAGCCGCGAAAGCCTGCGGTTCCTGCTGGCCGGTAACCTGAACCACATGACCATCGACAAGATCAATATCCCGGCGGCCCTGAGCATCGACTACGACCACCAGCAGACCTTTTTCAGCCAACGGGAGCAGGATTTCGTAAAGGCTTCCGCTCCGCCCGTAAAGACCGACCTGAATGTGGAGTATGACGTCCATAAATTCGGCGTGGGCACGCACCTGACCTATTTTGGCAAGATCGTCCTGCTGGGTTATGGCTATGACAACACCTATCCGCCGGAAGTAGCGCTGGACGCCGACCCGAACACGCTCGTGCCCGAGCAGTTCAACTACCACGGCAAAATGGTAACCGACCTGTACGTGTCCTATAAGTTCTCCAAGCACCTGAGCGCGTCGGCCGGTGTCGACAACCTGTTCAACGTGCACCCAGACCTGGGCGCGGTACCCGGGGCCCACTATTCCGCCTACGACGGGGAAACGGGCGGTCCCTGGGATGCGGTGCAGATGGGCTTCGACGGGCTGCGTATGTTCGCCAGGGTGGGGCTTAGCTTCTAGGTGATTTTCCTATCTTCGTCCCGATGACGAAGTACCTTTTTTTTATAGCCTACGGCAAGGCGGACATCTTTCGGGAATGCAAATACGCCCTGCTGCGGCTGATAGCGGTCTATGAGGCCGCCGGCAAAACTCCTCCGGAAATTATCCTGTACACGGACAGGCCGGAGGAGTTTTCGTTTGTACAGGACCGTTTGACCCTGCATACCCGGAAGACCGGTATGGATCAGATCCAGATATGGAGGGGAAAATACGACTTCGTTTTCCGTCCGAAGATTGAGATGCTGCGCGAAGTGACTCGGACGTTCGAGGGGAAGTTGCTGTATGTGGACTGCGATACCTATTGTCTTCAGACGCTGGACGGGCTCTTCGACACGCTGTCGGATAAGGCGGTGGTGATGCACAATTGCGAGGGGTCCATCGGGGAAGCCGGGAACATCCACCTGAAGAAGTGGCGGTCCTTTTTGAAAAAACAATTGCCGGATGCGCTGGAGATGGATATGTGGAATGCAGGGACGATCGGGTTTTCGCCGATGCATGCCCCGCTGCTGAAGGAAGTGCTCGGCCTGACCGACGGGCTCTACCCGCGCTTCCCACGGCACACCGTGGAGCAGTTCGCCTTCGGGTATACCTTCCAATGGCACGGATTGCGCATCCATGCGGCCGCGCCGTACCTGTTCCACTATTGGAACCTGAAGGAGTTCCGCGTGGTGCTCGAACGGTTTTTTGAAAAATATACCACGCCCGATGAGATGCTGTCCAACAGCGCGCGCATATTACCGGAGATCATACATCCCGACAAGATGGCGTATGAGCGCATCTCTTCGTTCCGTCGCAGGATTATGAAGCTTCGGGGGCGCGACTGGAAGATCGCGCCGTATCTATCGTTGATGGACTAGGAGTTCGGCTAGGACTGCGGGGCGGGCTGGGGTTTGGGACCGCCGCCCTGCGGGGGCCTGGGTCCGCCGCCACGGTGTTGACCACTGCCGCCGCGATTTTGGCCGCCGCCGCCTTTGGGTTTGCCGCCATGATGGCCTTGCGGCCGGCCACCACCTTTTCCTTTGTGTTTGCTGTTGCGACCTCCACCGCCACGACTGCTCTTCGGGTTGTATTCCGGAACGGAGCCGAACTCGTCGGGTACCTTTGCCTTGTTGACTTCCTTGCCGATCAACTGTTCGATCCGGGCGAACTTGCGTTGTTCCTGCTCGGTGATGAACGTATAGGCGGTGCCGTCGGTTTCAGCGCGGGCCGTACGACCGATGCGGTGCACGTAGTCCTCGCCGTCGTTGGGGACGTCGTAGTTGATGACGAGGTCGATGTCGTCGATGTCGATCCCGCGGCTCAGGATATCCGTCGCCACGAGGATCTTCAGTCGTTTGGAGCGGAACTGCGACAGGGCTTCTTCGCGTTGGTTCTGTTCGAGGTCGGAGTGGATCTCGCCCACGGAAAAGTTGGAGCGCTTGAGTTCCCGGTACAGATTCTTTACGTTCTGTATGCGCGAGCAGAAGATCAGCACGCTGTTGAATTCCTTTAGCCGCAGGACGTACTTGATCAGGGGCGCTTTTTGCGGTTCATAGACCACGAAAGCCTGTTGATTGATCCTTTCCGGCGGTTTGGAAATCGCGATGTTGACCTCCAGCGGGTCGTGCAATATGCGACGAGCGAGGTCCCTGATCTTCGGCGGCATGGTCGCGGAGAACAGGAGGTTCTGCCGCTTATCGGGGAGATAGGAGATGATCTGGACGATGTCCTCGTAAAAGCCCATGTCGAGCATGCGGTCGGCTTCGTCGAGGACCAGGTATTTTACGCCACCCGTCTTTACGTAACCCATCCGCAGGTGGGTCAACATACGGCCGGGCGTGCAGATCAGGATATCCACGCCGGTGGACAGCGCCTTTTTTTCCGCGGAAAAAAGACTCCCGTCGCTCCCGCCGTACACCGCAATCGAGCTGATGTCGGTATAATAAAGCATGCCTTCCAGGATTTGCGCGATCTGGATGGCCAGCTCCCGCGTCGGGACGATGACCATGGCGTTCACCTGGTGCACGTCGTGGGGAAGGGTAAGTAATTTATGGATGATGGGCAGGAGAAAGGCAGCCGTTTTGCCGGTGCCGGTTTGGGCGGAGGCGATGATGTCCCTGCCGTCGAGAATGGGGGGGATTACCTGTTCTTGTACGGGGGTGGCCGTTACGTATCCCATCGAATCAATCCCATCCATCAAGTCATCGTCAAAGCCAAAGTCAATAAAATCCAAGGTATGTGCCTGTTTAATTTGGGCAAAGATACGCCGTATCTGCCAAATTGTCGTTATCTATTCTAGCCGGGCCCTGAGTAGGGTCTCCAGGGGTTCCAGGCTGTGCTCGTCCCCTCCCGTACGTTGGTAAACGATCGCGCCGTCCCGCCCGATTGAACCATTGCATGCCATATCGATTATTGGCGCGCAAAACCGCGCCTTTGTCCGCGTCGTACGCCACCCTTAGGGAAAAGTGAAATAGAAATTGTTTACAAAAAATAGCGCAACCGGTTGCGCGTACGGTGTTTGCGCGTTTTGATTAATTTCATGTACGATGACTGCCGAGGGACAACCGGAACTGACGGATGAAATGCTGTGGGCGCGCGCCTCCCGGGGGGACAAGAAGGCCTTTGAAGCGTTGTACAGGCGCCACTGGCCGGCCCTGCTGGACGATGCCTACCGGCGTTTGAAGGTGCGTCAGGAAGCCGAGGAGGTGGTGCAGGATATATTTGTAAGCCTCTATAACCGCCGGGGCGCGCTCGAGATCAGGGACAGCGTGGCCGGCTATCTTCACCGGTCGGTGCAGCTGGCGGTCTATAACAAGGTCCGTTCTTATATAACACAAAGGAATTACCAGCGGCTGGAGGCCTTGCGGTTGACCGGATTTACGGAGGACGCGTTGAGCATCGCCGAGTACCGGGAGCTGAACGACGCCCTGCAGCACACCATCCTCCGGTTGCCGGAAAAGTGCCGGCAGGTTTTTCTCCTGAGCCGGGAACAGGGTCTGGGTTATCGCCAGATTGCCTTGGAGCTCAATATCTCCCCCAACACCGTAGAAAGACACATCAACAAAGCGCTGAAGGTCCTCCGCCGGGAATTCGGGGCCATGGACGCCGCGCCGTTGCTGGCGGTGGCGATGGCCTCTGGGCTGACCGCGGGGCTGATGGCGTAGAAACCGATGGCGTAAAAGCCGTTGGCGTAAAAAAAATTCCCCGCGGCAGTGGGGGTACGCGTCCGCCAGCGGTACAACGGCGTATGGATCTTCATCGACTCACCTATTTACTGGACCGGGCCGCGCGGCTTACCCCCGAAGAAGCGGCGGAGCTGCAAGCCTGGTACCGATCGTTCGACACGGATGACGGGCTCATAGAGCAATTGTCGCCGGAGCAAAAAGCGGCCCTTGGAGAAGCGTTGTGGAGCCGTATCGACGCGGCGACGCCACCGCGCGTGCACCGGCTCCGTTGGCTGCTCCCGTTGGCGGCCTGTCTGGCCGGTGCGGCCATATGGTACGGCGTGCCGCGGCACAGGCCGCGGGTGGTCGGTATCGCACCGGTGGAAATCCCCCCCGGTAAAGACCAGGCTTACCTGCGGCTCGCTAACGGCTCTGTCGTACCGCTCGACAGCGCGGGGTCCGGCCTCGTGGCGATCCAGGGCGGCGTCAGGATCAGGAAACCGGCCGGCGGGGAGCTGGAATACCAGGGCGTCTCCACGGATACGCCATCGGTCAACACGCTGACGACGCCAAAGGGCGGGCAGTACCGGCTCCGGTTGCCGGACGGGACTATGGTTTGGCTGAACGCCGCCTCTACCCTCACCTACCCCACCGTCTTTACCGGCAACGAACGAAGGGTCGCCCTGACCGGAGAGGCCTATTTTGAGGTCGCGGGTGAAGCGGCACGGCCCTTCCGGGTGCAAACGCCCGCCACGGAGGTAACGGTGCTGGGCACTCGCTTCAACCTGATGGCCTATACAAACGAGCCCCGGGAAGTAACGACGCTGCTGGCGGGGGTCGTCGCCGTGCGCACGGGCAACCGGTCGGTCCTCCTCCATCCCGGCGAGCAGGCAGAGGGCGGCGTCGTGACGGCAAAAGCCGACACTGCCCAGGCCGTCGCCTGGAAGAACGGCCTTTTCCAATGCGATGACGTTGCCCTGGCGGTCCTGTTGCGGCAGGCGGCGCGCTGGTATGATATCGACGTGACCTATCCGCCCGGTTCCGCCCGGGAGCGCTTCCATGGCCGGTTGTCCAGGCATGTCAACCTTTCCCAGTTCTTAAAAATCCTCGAGCTCAATGGCGTGTCATTCACCCTGACGGGTAAAACCCTGACCATCCGATAAAGGCCCCCAACAAAAAACCAGGAGCGTTCGCGGCGCCCCTGGCGGGATGTTCGGGCCCCTGTAATCATCCGGTAAGAATCACCACAAAGTAAAACCCAAACACTGCAAAAGTATGAAAGTGCAAACACTACTGGTTATGAAACTGACTGCCGCCCTGATGCTGGCCGCCTGCTTGCAGGTCAGCGCTCACGGGCTTTCACAACGCATCACGATCCAACGGAAGAACGCTCCGCTGGAGACCGTCCTGGAGGAAATCGAGCGCCAGAGCGGCTACCAGTTCTTTTATCGAAGCGAGCTGCTGTCCACGTTCCGGAACGTGGACGTCCGATTAAAGGATGCTTCCCTGAGCGAGGCTTTGTCGGTTTGTCTGAAGGACCTGCCGCTGACCTGGTCCATCGTCGACAAAACCGTCGTCCTACAGGCCAGGCCGGCAGTCCCCGCCGAGGCCACGCCACCCCCGCCACTCCATGTAGGCGGACGGGTCCTCGACGATAAAGGCGTTCCGCTCGAGGGCGCCTCCATCCGGATCAAGGGTACCGACCGCGGAACGGTGACCGATAAGGAAGGACGCTATACGCTGGACGTGCCAGCGGGAGCGGTGCTCATTTTCTCCTACATCGGTTACGACAATACGCAGGAGACTATCCGGAACCGGCCCGTGATCGACGTTACGCTGCACCCCTCTTCACAAGGGCTGAACGACGTGGTGGTCGTGGGTTACGGGACACAACGGAAGGGGAACGTAACCGGATCGGTATCCACGGTGAAGATGGACGACGTCCTGGGCGACCGGCCGGTCAGTACCGTCTCCGAGCTGATGATGAACGTCGTTCCGGGCCTCAACGTCACTTTGCCGTCCGGCCAGCCGGGCGCCTCCACCAGCCTCAATATCCGGGGAGCCACCGACCTCAATATCAGCAATAGCACCATCAGCGCCGGCGGTCCGCTGATCGTTGTGGACAACGTGCCGTTCAACGGCCCGCTAAACCTGATCGACCCGAACGATATCGAGACGGTTACGGTACTCAACGACGCGGGCTCCGCAGCCATCTATGGCGGCCGTTCCGCCTTCGGCGTCATCCTCGTGACGACCAAAAAAGGGCGGAAGAACCAGGCGCCACAGTTCAGCTATAGCAACAACCTGACCATCGCCCGGGCAGTCAACCTGCCGGTCAAGGCCTCGCCCCAACAGTTCCTCCAATCGCTGAAGGACATGGGAACGACGAGCTACTGGTCCGGGCAAAACGTAGCGCTATGGACAAAGCTATATGACTCCATCCAGAACCCGGGTGCGCGGTATCCCAACGGAGTGGACTATATCGGCGGCGTAGGCTACCCCCTGGTGGCTACGGACATGGTGAAAGACCTCCTTGGCCGCAGCGCCTTCCAGATGCAGCACAACCTCTCGGTGACGGGCGGGAGCGACAAAACCACTTACCGCATGGCCTTCGGACACACGGATGAGAACGGCATCCTCGATCCCAGCGCCCACCAGGATTATTTCAAACGCTATAACCTGTCCTCGGCGCTCAGCACCGATGTGACGTCCTGGTTCACCACACAGGTGAACACCAACTATTTCAACGAAGTTTTATCCACCCCTTCCAACAACCAATTCTACAGCGCCGTTACCTATCCCACCCTGGCCCCGATTGCCGACTCCATCGCAGCCGGTAATGGCGTCATGGGCCTCAATGGCACCCCCAAAAACGAAATAACGTATGGGAGCCCCAATGTGTCCAAGAACGGCGACCTCCGGCTCACCGGCCGGGGCGTTTTGCGGCCTTTCCAGGGCTTTACCCTGACAGGGGAATATACCTATGACAACCTGCAAAATAACCAGCAGAACTACAACAAGCAGCTGACGGTCGTGACGCCGGCCAACTTTCAGTCGGCCTACACCGGTACCGGCCTTTACCAGGTGCTCAGTCAGACTACGGTCTACCAATCGTTCAACCTGTATGCAAATTATAACCGTTCTTTTGGCAACCACAACGTAACGGCGATGGCCGGCTTCAACCAGGAAGAAAACACGACGTCCGGTTTCTGGACCGAACGGACCGGCGTCATCGCCCCCGGTCAACCCTCGATCAGCACGGCCACGGGGCCGCTCCAGTCGGCCGATAATTACTCCGCCTATTCGCTGAGAGGGTACTTCGGAAGGCTCGATTACGACTACATGGGCAAGTACCTGCTACAGGTCGCGGGCCGTTATGACGGGTCTTCCAACTTTCCCCCCGGTCATCGCTTTGGCTTTTTCCCTTCAGGGTCCGTTGGCTGGCGGATGTCAAAGGAGGGTTTTATGAGCGCACTGAAGCCCGCCCTGTCCGAGCTGAAGATCCGCGCTTCCTTCGGCAGCGTGGGTAACCAGAATATTTCACCTTATTCGTATATACCTACGATCTCGGGTACCCAGCCGTCCTGGCTGACGGGCACGTCGGCCTACCTGACCGGCTTGTCTTCGCCGGGTATCATCAGCTCGAGCTTTACCTGGGAAAAAGTAGAGACCCTGGACTACGGGGTGGATTTCGGGTTATTCGGCAACAGGCTCACCGGTACCTTTGACTGGTACCGCCGGGACACCCGGAACATCCTTGCCCCCGGGGCCACGCCCCTGCCCGCCGACCTGGGCACCGGCGCCCCGTTGGAAAATACGGCCAGCCTGCGAACCGAAGGATATGGCATTCAGCTGACGTATAGCGATCACATCGGAAATGACGTGCGTTTTCACCTGGGCGTGAACCTGTCGGACAACAAAGCCTGGGTTACCCGGTTTGACGGCAATCCGACGAATTCATTGTCCACCTTTTACGTGGGTCAGCACGTGGGCGATATCTGGGGATATACCACCGACCGCTTTTATACAAGCGACGACTTCGTCTCCGGTACGCTCAACAGCAACCTGACGGGCGGAACGCTCAAGGCCGGCGTACCGCACTTCCAGGGTGAAGCGCCGAATCCGGGGGACATCGTGTACAAGGATTACAGTGGCAAGGGAACGGTTTACCAGGGGCTGAATACACTGGACAGCTCCGGGGACAAACGAATCATTGGCAACAGCAATCCGCGGTATGTCTATGGGATCAACGGCGGTATTTCATACAAGCAACTGTCGTTCAGCTTTGTTATCACCGGGGTTGGGAAGCAGCAGTTGAACATGCCCAGCGTCCTCACCTTTCCGAACTATAACCAGTTCGGGACGGTCTATACGAACGAGCTGAATTACTGGACACCCTCCCATACCAACGCTTTTTACGGCCGCATCTACGACCAGGCGGCCGGGAACCAGTCGTTCAACCAGCAGGTACAGACGCGTTTCCTGCAAAATGGCGCGTACCTGCGCGTCAGCAACCTCACGCTGGACTATGCGCTCCCGGCCCGGATCATCCAGATGGCCCGCCTCCACGGCTTTCATGTTTTTTGCAGCGTGGAAAACCCGTTCTTGTTCGACCATTTGCCCAAAGGGTTGGAGCCAGGGCTGACCGACCAGGGATCGGGTCTTCAATATCCGTATCTAAGGAGGACCTCCTTTGGCGTAAACCTGACTTTCTAACGACCATAATTCAGAACGATGAAAAAATATACATACATCACCCTCTTGTCCGGTCTCCTGTTGGGCGCCTGTCAGAAGGACCTCCTGAACCAGCAGCCCAAAACACAACTCACGGTCGCCAATGCACTGGTCACCTATACCAATTTCCAGACGTATGCCTGGGGGTTGTATGACTACTTTACCGGCTACGGGGGGAACGGCTTTTATCCCGCCAACCTGCTCAGCCAGGAGTGCAACTCGGATAACATGGCGGAGACCCTGATCGGGTATCAATCCGCCTATATCAACGACACCAAGATCATACCCACCACCGGGGGCGCGACGAGCGAGCTCGTGATCTCGGGTTGGGATTTCTCCTACATCCGCCAGGTGAACGTCATGCTCGACGCCATCAACAACGCGCAGCTGGCGGCCGCCGATCAGGCACACTGGCGCAGCGTCGGGTATTTCTTCCGGGCACTGCGGTACTATGACCTGATCGCCGCCTTTGGGGACGTGCCCTGGATCGCGCATACCCTCAACGAAGATTCGACGGCCCAGCTGTTTGGCCCCCGCACGTCGCGGGATACGGTGGCCCAAAACGTCCTGAGCGACCTGGAGTGGGCGGACGCCAATATCGGTACCGGGACGCCGGATGGCGCCAATACCGTCAACCAGGCGTGTATCGACGCGCTCATCTCCCGCTTCGGGCTTTTCGAGGGCACGTACCGGAAGTACCACAACCTACCCAACGCCGATATGTACCTCCAGGCCTGCGCCACATATTCCCAAAAGGTCATGACGCAATACCAGACCTGTATGTCGAGCTATGACCTCGTATACAACTCCCTGACGCTGGCTGGCCAGCCGGGCATTATCCTCTACAAGCTGTATGCGCCCAACCTCACCGACCACGAATTCGGCCCGCGGCTGATGGGCAGCACCTCCGAAAACCTCGACATGACCAAGGACGCAGTGGCCAGCTATCTGTGCGCCGACGGGCGACCGGTTTCGACCAGCGCCGTCTATGCGGGCGACTCGACGATGTTCACCGAGTTCCGGAACCGGGACCGCCGTTTATACTTTACCGTGATCCCGCCCTACACGGTGACCGTGGGTAGCCCGAACTATACCTGGTCGTATACCGCCAATCCGGCGGATGCGGAATACATCCACATGATGGATACGCTCAGCACGCCATCGAACAAACCGCTCCCGATGGTCCAGTGGAGCCAGAACGAGAACACGGGGACGGTCATCAGCGAAGTGCCGCACTTCTATCTCTACAACAACGGCCAGCCACAGGCGATCAGCCAGCTGGGCTATTTCTACTGGAAACAGTTCAACCGGTATCCGCTGGACGCCAGCTCCTATTCCACCACGGCGTGCCCGCTGCTCCGTATCGAGGAGGTCTGGCTGAACTATGCCGAGGCCATGGCGGAGGAAGGCTCGTTTACCCAGGCGGTCGCCGACCAGACCATCAATAAGCTGCGGCCGCGGGCGGGATTGCCTGCCATGACCGTAGCTTCCATCGACGCCGGCTTCGACACCAACCGCGACCCCGACGTCGATCCCGTCCTCTGGGAAATCCGCAGGGAGCGGCGCGTCGAATTGATGGGTGACGGTTTCCGGTTCAACGACCTCAAGCGTTGGGCAAAGGGCGCCTATCTGAACAAACCGCAGTTGGGCGTGCACGTCAGCAACGCCAGCTATGGCAACAAGCTGAGCATCTATGGCGGCGGCCCGTCGGGTTATGTACAATTCTTCCCTGCGCCCGTCGGCTGGCAACCCCAGTATTACCTGGAACCGATACCTTCGCAGGAGCTGACGCTCAACAAGACCCTGAAGCAAAACCCCGGATGGTAATATGAAGACCCTACGCATACTTCTTGGAACGGCGGCCCTGTGGGCTGCCGTTCCGGTTGCGGCACAGCAGGCGCAACACGCACAGCAGCGGCCCAACATCGTTTTTATCCTGGCCGACGACCTCGGCTACGGGGACACGGGACCGTACGGCCAGCAACTGATCCGGACGCCCAATATCGACAAGCTGGCGGCACAGGGGATGACGTTCACCCAGATGTACGCGGGTACGGCGGTCTGCGCGCCGTCGCGGTGCGCGTTGCTCACGGGCAGGCATACCGGGCACGCGTATATCCGGGGCAATAAGGAGATACAACCCGAGGGACAGGAGCCGTTGCCGGACACCACGGTGACGATGGCAGCGGTTCTACACCGCGCGGGGTATGTCACCGGCGCTTTCGGGAAGTGGGGGCTGGGACCCGTCGGCAGCGCCGGCGACCCGGTCCGGCAAGGCTTTGACGAATTCTACGGATACAACTGTCAGCGCGAAGCCCACCGCTATTACCCGTCGCACCTTTGGGACAACGACCGGCGGGTCGACCTGCCGGAAAACGGCCACCTGGAGCGCGAGGCGACGTATGCGCCGGACGTGATCCAGCAAAAGCTCCTGGGTTTTATCGACGCGCACGCGCATGGGCAGCCCTTCTTCCTCTATGCCGCCTACACGCTACCCCACGCGGAGCTGGCGGTCCCGGACGACAGCATCTTCGAATCGTACAAGGGGCGTTTCCCCGAGAAACCGCATCGCGGTAACGACTACGGCCCCCAGGCGGTGGTGGCGGGTTACCAATCACAGCTCTATCCCCAGGCGACGTATGCGGCCATGGTCACCCGGCTGGACCTGTATGTCGGACAGATCATGGCCAGGCTCCGCGCCCTGGGTATCGACAAGAATACGCTCGTCATTTTCACCAGCGACAACGGGCCCTCGGGCGAAGGGGGCAACGACCCCGTTTTTTTCCACAGCGCGGACGGGTTGCGGGGCGCCAAGCGCGACCTCTACGAGGGCGGGATCCGGGAGCCGTTTATCGCGCGTTGGCCGGGGCATGTGCGTGCCGGTAGCCAAAACGCTTTTGTCGGCGCCTTCTGGGATATGATGCCGACGTTCGCGGCGCTGGCCGGGACGCGGTCGCCCTGGACCGATGGTTTGTCCATGGCGCCGACGTTCACGGGCAAGGGTACGCAAACGGTCCATCCCTGGCTGTACTGGGAGTTCCACGAGGACGGCGGCAAGCAGGCCGTGCGGCAGGGACGGTGGAAGGGCGTGCGGACGCAGGTCGACAAGGGCGACAAGTTCGAACTGTTCGATCTGCTGACGGACCCCGGCGAACGGCACGACGTGTCGGCACAGCACCCGGACGTCACCGCTACCCTGACAGGGATCATGCAGGCCGAACACACGCCGTCGGCGCTTTTTCCGTTCGCGGGCGAACACCGAATGCCGTAAATTACGGGCATGATCCGATATACTTTGACCCTGGTGCTTGGCCTTTCCCTGCTGAACGTCGCGTCAGCCCAGACCAAGCCAAACATCGTCATCATCTTCATGGACGACATGGGTTACGGGGACCCCGAATGCTATAACGGATTCCTGTACCATACGCCCAACATCAACCAGCTGGCGGCGGAAGGCATGCGGTTCACGAACTTCTATGCGGCACAGGCGGTGTGCACTGCGTCGAGGGCCGCGTTGCTCACCGGTTGCTATCCCAACCGGCTGGGGATCTCGGGGGCGTTCGCGCCGTGGAGCAAAATAGCGTTGAACCCCGGGGAGGCGACCATTGCCTCTTTGCTCAAGGCCGCGGGTTACCATACGGGTATGATCGGGAAGTGGCACCTGGGCAGTAAGGCCCCCTTTACGCCCATCCACTATGGCTTTGACGAATACCTGGGTCTCCCCTACTCCAACGACATGTGGCCGGTGGACTATGACGGCACGCCCATAACCGATTCCGCCAATCCCCGGTCGAAATACCCGCCCCTGCCGCTGATGGAAGGGGACTCGGTCGTCCGGTATATCCGTACGCTCGACGACCAGGGGGAGCTCACGGGCATCTATACCCGCAGGGCCTGCCAATTCATAAGGAAGCACAAGGACAAACCCTTCTTCCTCTACCTGGCGCACTCGATGGTCCATGTGCCGATCATGGCGTCCCCGGCCTTCCGGGGCAAGAGCGGGCTGGGGCTGTTCGGGGACGTCATGACGGAGGTTGACTGGTCGGTGGGTGAAGTCATGCGCACTTTACGCGAGGCCGGCGTCGATAAGAATACCCTGGTCATATTTACCAGCGACAACGGTCCCTGGCTGACCTTCGGGAACCACGCGGGGAACACCGGCGGGCTCCGCGAGGGAAAGGGCACCAGTTGGGAAGGCGGGCAGCGCGAACCATGTATCATGCGCTGGCCGGGGACAATCCCCGCGGGCACGATCTGCAACAGGATAGCCGCCACCCTGGACGTATTGCCCACCATAGTCCACGTCACGGGCGCGGCCATGCCGGTCAATCCTATCGACGGTGTGGATATACTAACCCTTTTAAAGGGCGATCCCGGCGCCAATCCACGGGACGAATTGGTGTACTACTACCACGCCAACAGTCTCGAAGGCGTACGCAAGGGGCGGTGGAAGCTGGTGGTGCCCCACCGCAGCCAGACGTATAAGACCTATATGCCCGGAAAGGACGGACGGCCCGGCAGGTACGCGGAAACCGACGTCCCGCTGGCGTTGTATGACCTGGCGGACGACCCGGGCGAGATGCTCGACGTGCAGGCGGACCACCCGGAGATCGTCGGGAAATTGATGGCGCTGGTGGAGAAATATAAGGCCGACCTGGGTGACGATATCACGCACGTGCCGTGTACGGGGTGTCGCGCGCCGGCGAGGCTGCCGTGAGCGCGGTTGCCGTGAGACGCCGGGCGGCGCGGCGCGGCGGCGGTCCGCGCGGAGACGCAAAAAAGCCGCATATTTGTACTATGGGTTACTCTACAAAAATAATAGGCTTTTCAATGCTCCTCCTGTACGGTTGCGTGAGGGGAGGCGGGGGCAACGCGGAGGGCGGCAGCGGCGGCAACGCCGCGGTGGCGGATACTGCGGTCAAACAGGCGCAAGCCAAGGCCATGTCGTGCGAGGGTAACCTGCCCGCCCGGCCCGCGATCGCGGCGGCCCTGAAAATGCGCGCGGATTCGGGCGCGGGGAAACCGGCCGCGGATACAAGCGCGGGCAAGGCGTTGTCGCACGAAGGCATGGTATATATCCCCGCGGGCACCTATAGCATGGGCGCCGGCGACCGGGAAGGCCGCCCCGACGAGTACCCCGCGCACCCGGTGAAGCTGGACGGTTTCTGGATGGACGCCAGCGAGGTCACCAACGCCCAGTTCCGGGCATTCGTCGAGGCCACGCACTATGTCACGACGGCGGAAATAAAACCCGACTGGAACGAGCTCAAAAAACAAGTCCCACCGGGCACGCCAAAGCCGCCGGACAGCGTGCTCGTCGCGGGCTCGTTGGTGTTTACGCCGCCCAATCACCCCGTCCCTTTGGATGACGTCAGCCAGTGGTGGACCTGGACCAAGGGCGCCGATTGGAGACATCCCGAAGGACCACACAGCAATATAAAAGGCAAGGACAATTATCCCGTGGTCCAGGTGAGCTGGACCGACGCCGCCGCCTATGCGCGCTGGGCAGGCAAACGACTACCCACCGAGGCGGAGTGGGAATTTGCGGCCAGGGGAGGCTTGCACGGATTACCCTATCCCTGGGGCGCCGAAGACATCACGAGCGGCCACCCGAAGGCCAATACGTGGCAGGGCAATTTCCCCGACAGAAATACGCGCTGGGACGGCTTTTACGGGCTCGCGCCGGTACGCAGCTTCGCCCCCAACGGCTATGGGTTGTACGATATGGCGGGGAATGCCTGGGAATGGTGCAGCGATTGGTATGACGACGGCTACTATGCGTCGATATCCGGGGCTACCGCGGTCAACCCGAAGGGACCGACGGCCGGCAATGACCCCATGGAGCCGGGCGTACCCAAGAAGGTGGTCCGCGGAGGATCCTTCCTGTGCAATGCCGCTTACTGCAAAGGATATCGCGTGTCCTCCCGGATGAAGACATCTCCGGACACAGGTTTGGAGCACACCGGGTTTCGATGCGTATCGTCCAGGTAAAAGACCACGCGCTATTCTGCGACGGCGGCGGCCACTACCTGTACAGGCTGCTCTACATCGAATTCAAACAAGTCGCGGGGGTGGACCTGCAGGGCATCCGACAGCTCAAACAAGGTGTTGAGCGTGATGTTCATTCTGCCCTTTTCGATCTTCCCGATCTTGCTGTGGTCGAGGTTGCAACGATAGGATAACTCACGAAGCGCCAGCTTCTGGCTCTCGCGGAGTTGTTGCAAACGAGCTCCTAACTTCTTCTGCAATATGAGTTTTTGTTCCTTATCCATTGACGCTGACTTACTGGCTTGGGTATTAAAGTCTACATTTTCAGGATATTATATGTAGCCGTAACCGGCCACAATCTGAAAATAGTTCAATTTTTTTACTATTTCTATAAAAAAACAAACGAGGTAGGCATTTCAACCAACGAGCCGTTGAATGACCTCTAAAAGGGCCCTGCCGTTGTGGTATGGGCACTTCCAGATGCCGGCCTTGTCCTCATCCGGCATCGGCGTGTTGTCCGCCAACACCCCCCACCACCATTCACCGCCTACCCGGTCGACGATATGGGCGTCGATGAATGTCCAGACGCGCTCGAACCGGGCCTTCCAGCGGTCGTCCCCGCTGACCCGCCAGGCGTTCAGGAAACCCACCATGGCTTCGGCCTGGACCCACCAGTGTTTTTCCAGCCTCCAATGGTCCTTTACGGGTTCGTATTCATACCACAGCGAACCGTCCGGGGCGAGCCCTTCCGAGGCGGCCTCCGCCAGCAACAGGCCGGTCGCGCACACCTCCTCCTCCCGGCTGCCGATGGCGTGAGCGGCCTCCGGCAGGAGCCACGAGGCTTCGATGTCGTGTCCGTAGGAGATGGTGTCGGACCGCGAATGCCATGCTTCGTCGAAGAACAGGACCAGGTGGTGCGTCGCGGGGTCGATGATATGGTCCAGAAAAATGCCCAGCAGCTTGTCGATCTGTTCCCGAAGGCCGATGTCCGGCCAGACGCGGTATAGATTGGTGTAAGCCTCCAGGACGTGGAGGTGGGTATTCATCGTCTTTTGCTCGTTGACGTCCCTAAGGCTGAGACGGACGTCGGACAGCGGTTGCCAGTCCCTGGAAAACGCTTCCCAGTAGCCGTGGCTTACTGAGTCCAGGCTGTGCGCCTCTATGTCCCGGTAAAGGCCGATCGCCTCCCGCAGGGCTTCGGGATCGCCCGTGGCGGCATGGTACTCGCTCAGGCCATAGAGGGCGAAAGCCAGGGCGTAGATTTGTTTCTTGGTGTCGAGCGGTCTGCCGTCGGAGGCGACCGACCAGTAAACGCCACCGTTTTCTCTGTCGATAAAGTATGAACTGATGAAGTTGTATGCCCGGCGGGCGGCGGCGAGGTATGCCTTTTGGGGATCGTACCGGTAAGCCGCGGAAAAGGTCCATAGGATACGGGCGTTGAGCACCGATCCTTTGGGCGCCCCGGGTTCCACCCGGTTATCGGACGTAATGCGGCCGTAAAATCCGCCCTCCGGGTCGACCGCCCGGGTGCTCCAAAAGTCGAGGATGGATTGCAGGGCTTTGGCGTATAGGTCAATCGTCATATTGGCTCAAAATATATACTATTTTAACACTTTTTGACTCGATTTTTAATAAATGTCCTACCGACAGGATAACCCTTGTGGTATTATTTTAACATCCTCCTTGCCAAAACGCACGGAAGTACTTACTTTCAACGCATGAACACGAACATCATCAGGGAAATCACCCCCCTGACCCAGAACGATTGCTTTATGATCTTTTCCAGGGTGAAGACAAGGTTCGACTTTCCATTGCACTATCACGAAGAATACGAGCTCAACCTTATCATCAACGCCAGGGGAGCCAAAAGGATCGTTGGCGACCATATCGAGGTGATCGACGACCTGGAGCTGGTCCTCGTCGGGCCCAACCTTTCCCACGCCTGGTTCACCCATCAATGCGAAGGCAAGGAAATCACCGAGGTCACCATCCAGTTCCATAAGGACCTCCTCGACGAACGCTTCCTGCGCAAGAACCAGCTGAGCTTTATACGGACCATGCTGGAGCATGGCCAGCGGGGGGTACTTTTTGCCAAGGAAACCATCGAAAGGCTCAAGGAACGCATCCTGCTGCTCAACCGCAAGACGGGTTTCGATTCGGTGCTCGAGCTCTTTTCCATCCTCCACGACCTCTCCACCTCCAGGAACATCCGTACGCTGTCGGACGCCTCGTTCAACAGCGGCACCCTGCACTTCAACAGCCGGCGCATCGAAAAGGTCTTTCAATACATGAACGACAACTATAGCAAACCCATCACGCTGGCCGAGGTGGCCAGGATCGCCAACATGCCCGAGGCGTCCTTCAGCCGTTTTATCAAGAAACGCACGGGCAGCACGTTCATCAACAGCCTGAATGAAATCCGGCTGGGGAATGCGTCCCGGATGCTGATCGAGAGCACGCACAGCATCGCGGAGGTGGCGTATGATTGCGGGTTTAACAATATTTCGAACTTCAACCGGATCTTCAAAAAGAAGAAGAGCTGTACGCCAAAGGAGTTCCGCGAGAACTTCTCGGGCAGCAGGATCTTCATTTAACGGGGCGGCCTAGTCTTCGAGCTTGTCATACCAGGTCCGTTTCAGGATCAGGGCGATGACCACGAGCAAAGCAACGGTGACGGCCAGCGGCCCCTTCATCATCAACACCACATACATCGGCAATATCGTAAGACACAACTGCCCGATGATCCCCAGCGCCACGTTGAACATGTCGCGGCCAAAACGTCCGTTGGCCCGGAAGTCCGGGTCCTCCGCGACGACCAGCGCGTGGATGGGGGCCCACATCCCCCAGGGTCTGACGGTGCGGTAGAACCGCTTCAGGGTCTCGGTTTCGGTGGGCGGCGTCAGCAGCGAGCCCGCCACGCAGCCACCCAGCGAAATGACGAACAGCAATGGGAACCAGTACAGGCTGAGGGTATCGCCAAACACATAGGGGAATATCAGCGCCGGGACGATCCCCGCCAGCATCCCCCAGAAAAAGCCGCTGGCGTTGAAGCGCCACCAATGCCACTTGAGCACGTTGGCTGCTACGTATCCGCCGTACAAGGCCGAAACGATCCACTGCAGGATGCTGTTCACGTCCTGTACGAAAAGCCCGAGTACGATGCCGACCACCGCCACCAGTAACCCGCTGGCGTAATTCATGCGGCTGATGGTGCGGTTGCTCGCGTCGGGGGACACATATTTCAGGTAAATGTCGTTGACGATATAGGCCTGGGCGGCGTTGAGGGTGCCCGCGAAGGTGCCCATAAAGGCCGCCAGCAGCCCCGCCAGCAGCAACCCCATCAACCCCACGGGTACGAACGAAAGGATGGCGGAGGGTAATATCTTTTCAAAGTCGATCCCGCCGGACGAATGCAGGTCGAGCTGGTCGTAGTGGAGCAGCCCCAGGACGACGAAGCCGATAATCATGGCATAGCGGATGGGGAGCAGGAGCACCGACACCAGGCCGCTCATCTTTGCTGCGTCGGTGGGCGACCGGGTGGAAAGGATCTTTTGCATGTCGTAATTCGGCGCGGGACCGGCGAGACTGGCCAGTATGCCCTTGAAAAGCATGAGGGAGAAAAAGAGCCCGAAGAGCGAATAGCCGTCGCTGCGGATCTTGTCGTTCACCTCCGCGATCTTCCCCTTCCAGTCGAGGTCGTCGAGACGCCAGTGGAAGAAGGGGTCATACCAGCCCGCGGGAACGTTGAGCCGGTGACCCGACAGGTTTTTCATGGCGATGATGGCGATCACGACGGCCGCCACGCTCATGATGGCGTACTTGAGCACGTCCCCGATGACGATGCTCGTCATCCCGCCAAGGATGGCGTAGAACACCGCGAAGGACGTAAAGATGATTCCGTAGAAGTGCGGCACATAGGCCGCGGGCACGGTGAAGGGGAGGTACGGCGCGATGACCCTGAAGGGGATGAATATCTCCACGAATTTCCCGAGGCCCACGAAGCCATAGGCCATAAAACCCAGACAGCTGAGCAAGGCGAAAATCACCACGATGGTATGGGAAGAACGCACACCCCTGCCGGTCCCAAAACGGGTCCCGATCCACTCCGCCCCCGTGGTCACGCCCGAACGGCGCAGCCAGACCGAGAGATACATCATCATGAATATCTGGTTGAAAACGGGCCACAGCCAGGGGATCCAGATGCTTTTGAGGCCGTAGACGAAAGACAGGGTGACCATCCACATCGTCCCCGAGATGTCGAACATATCGGACGCATTCGACATGCCGAGCATATACCAGGGCAGCTTTTTGCCTGCCAGCATATAGGCCGTCTTGTCTTTTTGCGCCCTCTTCTTGAGGATAAGTCCAAGCAGGATGACGGCAGTCAGGTAAAAGAGGATGATCAACACATCCACCAGTTGCAATCTCATACAGCAGCAATTCTATGTCAAATCTAAGGGGGGGAGGGGCCTTCTAACTAATAGTATTTTGTCTTTTTTGTGAAAAAACAAAGCCCGGAGGGACACTCCGGGCTTTTATATCTTTTCGGCTCATTATTTATACACGGGGTTGTACAGCGTGTTCCCGGGAACTTCGACCTCGGGCTTGCCCTGGTAACGGTGGACGTATAACCCATAACACATGGCCAGGAAGAGGCCGAGGATGACGGCGACGTTCACATAGAACAGGAAACGGGAAGAGCTGGGCCAGCTGTACGCGAAATCCTTCTGTTTGGTTTCTATTACTTCTGCGGTAGCATGTTCCTGAGACATATTAGGCTGTTTTACCCGGCGAAGATAGGTCTTTTTGCATAATCTTGTCAAAGGTCTTTATCCCCCTGACAAAATATTCCCAAACCACGCTGCCCCGGTACATCCCATCGGCCGGCATGACCCTTCGCACGGGCCAGGCGCCCGGTTTGGAGCGGGAGAACACCCACGCCCATACCTCCGCGTGGGCCTGCAGGATGGCCTTCCAATAGATCACGTTCCCCTTGGCCAGCTCCCGGTAAGCCGCCACGACGTCCAGGGCGTACCTGAGCGGGAACACCCAACACAAACGGCCCAGGGGCATGTTCTTGAGCAGGAGCAGGAGGTTGTTCCGGAAGTTGAGCATCACCTTGCGACGGTTACCCTTAGGGAGGGTCCCGCCGCCCACGTGATAGACAACGGAGGCGGGGACCGCATACAACCGGTACCCGGCCGCCTGGAGCCGCCAGCAAAGGTCGATCTCTTCCTGGTGGGCGAAAAAATAGGGGTCGAGACCACCCGCCTCGTGATAGACCGAGGCGCGTATCAGGAGCGCGGCCCCGGAAGCCCAGGAGATGGGGGCCGTCGTATCGTATTGTCCATGGTCTATTTCGCAGAATTCGAAGATCCGTCCCCGGGCAAAGGGGTACCCCAGCACGTCCAGCCATCCGCCCGCAGCCCCCGCGTATTCGAAGGTATGACGCTCGTTGTAGGCCAGCAGCTTGGGTTGGCAAGCGCCGATCCCCGGGTCCGATTCCATCAGGTCGAGCATGGGCTCCAGCCAGCCCGGGGTCACTTCCACGTCGGAGTTCAGGAGGACGTAATAGTCCGCCTGCACACGGGTAAGCGCCTCGTTATACCCTTGCGCGTATCCCCCGTTGACCTTGTTACGGATAACCCGCACCGTTGGGAAGGCGCCTTCGACGAAGGCCACCGAGTCGTCCGTCGAAGCGTTGTCGGCCAGGATGACTTCCACACCTGCGCCCGCGGAGGCGAGCACGCTGGGCAGAAACTGTTCAAGGTACGACCGGCCGTTCCAGTTGAGGATAACTACTGCGACAGAAGGCATTTTTAGATTTAATGGCCTCAAAAATAAAGTATTTTAGCCCTATGATAAGGGCCTTATTTAACTGGCGTACCCTGCTCAGCATTATTGCCATCGGTATCGTCACCGGTAGTGTCATCTATTCGGACTACCTCAGCCGGAAGCTGGCGGACGAAGAAAGGCAAAAGGTCGAGCAATGGGTGGAAGCCAACCGCGTCCTGGCCAAGACCAACGACCGGGAAGCGATCAACCTGGCAGCCGGTATCTCGTCGCACAACCTCGATATCCCCATCATCGCCACCGACGAGCGGGACTCGATCGTGGACTGGCGGAACCTGGATAGCACCCGGGTCCTGCGT
Organism: Dinghuibacter sp.; assembly: GCF_035492835.1. NCBI lineage: Bacteria > Pseudomonadati > Bacteroidota > Chitinophagia > Chitinophagales > Chitinophagaceae > Dinghuibacter > Dinghuibacter sp. The sequence continues at coordinate 13,944 of NZ_DATJIY010000015.1, read as the reverse complement.
AACGGCGGTTATTTGGTCAGGGAGCTGACCCACTTCCGCACCCTGCACGACCCCATCATCTGGGAGCAAAGCAAGGTGCCCTACATATACAACCGGGTGTACTATGGGGAATCGTTGTTACAAAAGGAAATCCGCTACTACCCCATCGTACAGCTCACCATCATCGCCCTTTTCCTGATCATCACCATCGTTTCGCTGAATACCCGGTATAAGTCTTCGCAAAACCAGGTTTGGGCAGGGATGGCAAAAGAAACCGCGCACCAGCTGGGCACGCCCGTGTCCTCGTTGGAGGCCTGGGTGGAGCTGCTCAAGGACGGCCAGGCGCCCGCGGCCATCCTCCCCGACCTCGAACGGGACGTGGCCCGGCTCCGCCTGGTCTCCGACCGTTTTTCGAAGATCGGCTCCACACCGAAACTGGAGCCGCGCGACCTGGTCGTCCAGGTCCAGTCGATGATCGACTATATGCGCAAACGCGCTACCGGTAAGGTCCAGTTCGTTTTGAACGTCCATGGCCACACGCCCGTGATGGCCGACCTCAGCGGCCCCCTCTTCGACTGGGTGATGGAGAACCTGCTAAAAAACGCCCTGGACGCCATGGAAGGCAAAGGCATGATCGTCGTGGATGTGCACAACCATCCGTCCTATGTGACGGTGGACGTGACCGATAGCGGGAAGGGTATCCAGTCGCGCGACCTCCAGAAAGTCTTCAAGCCCGGGTTCACCACCAAGAAACGCGGGTGGGGTCTGGGGCTTTCCCTGGCGCGCCGCATCATCGAGCAATACCACCACGGCTCGCTCAACGTCAAATGGAGCGAGCCCGGTCGCGGGACGGCGTTCCGGATCGTGCTCAAACGACCGGCTGCGCGTCAGCGCGACCCAGGCGCCGGAAACCCAGCCAGGTCGCCACGTTGAGCGCGATCAACATCGGCCAGAGCCATTTGAATCCGAGGAAATCGGCGACTTGCGCGCCGGCGGCAGGCCCCACGACCTGGGCTGCGGAAAAGGCGATGCCGTAAAGGGCGGCGTACTGTCCCCTTGTCTGGGGTGTCGACCGGTGAGCCCAATAGGCGTTGAAAAAGGGCATCGTCATCATTTCGGCAACGGTCAGCAGCAGCATGGACGCCACGGCAACGAGGCCATAGGGGCCGCAGAGCGCAAGAACGAGGTACCCCCCCGCATTCAACAGTATGCCGTAGCCGATATAAAGCGTGTCCTTACCCTTGTTTTCCAACCGGTACACCAGGACCATTTCGACAAGGGCGATGATGAGACCGTTCATCGACAAGACCAGGCCGATCTGGCTTTCGGTGAGGCCGAGGACGTGCTGGTAGTAGAGGGGGATGACGGAAAAGACCTGGAAAAATGTCAGGGCGAACAGCCAGACGAGGGCGACGAATTTCAGGAAGGTGCCGTCGCGGTAGGCGACCGTCGGCGCTTTAACTTTTATCGCTTCTTCGCCGCGGCTCGCAGGCTTCAACATCAGGCGCAGCGCGATCGCCGCCGCGATACAGGTCAGCCCGTCGGTCCAGAAAAGCCAGTTGAAGCTGATCCCCGCCAGCAACCCTCCCAGCGCCGGCCCCACGGCAAACCCCAGGTTGACGGCCAGCCGGTTGAGGGAATAGGAACGGGTGCGGTTCTCCGGTTGACTGTAATACGCGGTGGCGGCGGCGTTGGCCGGGCGAAAGGCTTCGCCGATGGAGGCCAGGACGAAGATGCAACCGCAGATGGTCCAGAAACCCCGGAGGTAGCAAAGGACGATGAAGAAAACGCCGTTTACGAGCAAGGACCAGAACTGGACGGGGAAAAAACCGATCGAATCGGTCAGCTTACCACCGAGGTATACGCCGACGATGGCGCCCAACCCGAAAACGGACAGCACGATCCCCGCCTGGGCGATGCTGAAGTGGAGGGCGCTCGTCAGGTAAACCGTGAGAAAGGGGATGACCATCGTACCCGCCCGGTTGATGAGCATGATGACGGCCTGTATCCAGATGGGGCGTGACAAACCGCTGTACGCGTCGCGATACAGCCGTGTTATGAGTGTCACGGAACTTCCTCCCATACGAAGCCTTCGGACTTGGGGAAGCGTTCGTAGAGGTCCAGGATTTCTTTCGGGGGTATCGCCAGCTTACGTTTAGCCGTGTCCAGCCACGCGCCGTCGATGGTAATCACCGCGGCGAGCGTATCCCCGTTCTTCCAAACCTCGTGACGCATCGTCCAGCGGGAGGCGTCCCGGCGGCTTTTCAGGAGCTGTATATTCAGGTCGACCTTGTCGCCAAAGACCACCTCGCGTTTGAATACGCATTCTTCCCGGAAGAGGATGGGGCCAACCTGGTGCTGCAGCAGGAACATGGGGGTGATGCCTTCTCCGTTCAGGTAAGAAAGACGGACGTATGCTCCCCAGTCATAGTAGACCGAATGTCTCAGGTGGAAGTTGGGGTCCAGGTCGGACCAGCGGACTTCCACCGCCTGCTGGTATGCTGACATTTACACGTACAATTTCTCGTAATACTCGTGGGCCATGCGGCTCGCGTCGAACTGGAAGCGTACATCGTTCATCCCGTTCCTGATGATCTGTCTCCACGTATCTTTTTGCTCGTAGTACAGGGGTATGATCTGGTTTTCCAGGATGTCATACAGCTGGTGCAGGTCGTATTCGTCCTGGTCCTGTACGTTCATGTTCACATAGTCCTGGGGTGGCACCACGAAGCCGTTGTTGCCGTTGTTGATGAACTCGGGTATCCAGCCGTCGTTGGTGGACAGGTTGACCGCTCCGTTCATGGCGGCCGTCATGCCGCTGGTGCCGGAGGCTTCCCGTGGCACGCGGGGATTGTTCAACCAGACGTCGGCCGCCTGCTTGAGTCGCTTCGAGACCGTCAGCTCATACCCGATGACCACTGCCATCCGTTTATAGTTCTTGCTCAGGTGCACCAGGTTGTTGAAATCGCTGATCGCCGGATAGTCCACGGGATAGGGCTTCCCGGCCCAGATGAACTGGACGGGGTGCTTGGGGTGGTTCATGAGCGCCTCGAACCGGCGCAGGTCGCGGGTCAGGAGCTCGGCCCGTTTGTACCCGGCGAACCGCCGCGCCCAAACGATCGTAAGTATATCTGGGTCGTACCACTTGCCCGTCTGGTCGGCGACCAGGTCGAACGACCGCTTTTTCAGGAAGCGTTTGCGGTCGTCGAAGCGGGCGTCGTCGTTTTCGTCCGCGAAACGGTACAGGTGCTTGTCCGCCCAGTACCGCCAGTTCTGGGCGTTGGTAATGGCGATGATGGGACAAATACCCTCGTATTTGCTCCACATGTGCCGGGCCACCTCACCGTGTAGCTGGGAAACGCCGTTGGCCAGGTGTGCGAAACGCAAGGCCGTCAGGGAGTGGTTGAAGGGCTCGTCACCGTGTATGCCGCATAATTCCCGGACCTCGTCGAGCGGCAGGCCGTCGAAGTAGCTCATCTTATAGCACAGCTGGAGGTCGTGTTTCTCGTTCCCCGCCTCTTCGGGCGTGTGGGTGGTGAACACCAGCCGCTTTTGGACCTCCTCCTTGCTGCCGTATTTCCTGAAAAGATAGAAAACGGAGGAAACGCCATGGGCTTCGTTCAGGTGATAGAGGTCGGGGTTGAAGCCCAGCTCGTCCACCAGGCGGGCGCCGCCGATCCCGAGCAGGATGAACTGGGCCACCTTGGTCGCCACGTTGGCGTCATACAGCCTATGCGTAATGGTCTGGGAAACATAGTCGTTCTCCGGCACGTCGGTCGAGAGCAGGAAGAGAGGCGCCGACCCGAAGGTTTCGGGGTTCAGGTACCACACCTTTACCCAAACCGGGGCGTCGTGGATGACGATTTGGTATTTGATACCGGTGTCCTCCAGGAAGCTGTACAGCTTTTCGTTCCACTGTACCTGGAGCGTCTGGTCCTGGTTACGGGCCTGATCATAATATCCATATTTCCAAAGGATACCGATCGCTATCATATTCTGACGGAGGTCATACGCCGCCCGGAGATGCGAACCAGCCAGAAACCCCAAACCACCGCTATAGATCTTCAACGGTTGATGGATGGCGAACTCCATGGAGAAGTACGCGATCTTTTTGCTATAACGTTCGTCTATGGCATAGGGTACGGTGAAATTCGAAAAACTCATAATGCTACTGCGTTTTACGTTGAAAGTCGCGGCTCAGCCGCTATTCGATGGCCCGAAGATAAAATTTATTTTCGCTTCTTCGGTTTAGGTGCTTTTTTCTTAACGTAGTTTCCCTCGAAGAAACAGGTCGCGTCCCGGTAGGCGCCGCATCCACCCACTTCTCTAATAGTTAGTTCGTTCCCATCGATGGTGAACGCGATCCCGCAGGGGCCGCCGGCGCGATCGGTGTATTTGAGCCCGCCGTCGGCCGTCACTTCCGCCACGCCGCGCAGTTCCCCCTTACAGGGCGTTTCGCCGTCCGTGTTGATGAAGTGGATAAAAAAGCGGTACTCCCGGGGCGTAACGCCGTCCCTCAGCGAGATGACGTTGTTCTTGCCCGCGCCATAGTCACCCGACCAGCGGAAGCGCCGGGGCAACGTATCGATGGGGTTGTACACTTTCCGGTCGGAGGATTCTTCATTGGAATTGGTCATGATGAGCGAAAAACCGCCCTCGTCCGATATCCCATAAATGCTTTCGCTGACGGCCGTAAAACCGGCCGATTTGCGGGTCTCCGTGACCAGGGAGACGTTCAGCCGGTTGTCGAGCTTGCCGTAGGAGCGCGTCCGGTTGTCGTCGTCGGCCTCCACCAGCCGCATACCGCCCCCGTACTTATCGGCCTTGTCGAAGTAGAACAGGTAGCCCGTGCGTCCCGACGCGCTGACGGCCTTGATAAGCGCATACTTCCGCTTGTCCTTGTCCAGTATCTTTCCCACGGCGTACAGCCGCAGGCCTTCCTGCCCCTTGAAATACCGGTTGTACACGCTGTCGGGGACCAGTTGTTTCCAGGCGGAAAGACGCAGGTGAAGGGAATCCGGGGATTTCCTGACGAGCGTCGAATCGCTGAATACATAAGGGACCTTTATCGGCGGAAAAGCTTTCAGGAAGTCGTCCACGGTTACGGGTTTTTCCTCCTTCTCCGACGTATTCTTTTTGCCGCCGCAACCGGCCAGCGCACCAAGGGCAATCAGGCAAAAAAGAAAACGAACACGCATAGAATGGTTGGTTATTGGGGTAGCTAAGATAGGGAGAATTGCGCAGCGGCGGCGCCGGTTTTTGCGGTTCCCCGGTTTGGCATTGCCAAAGTTATTTTTTAGCTTTGTCTAAAATATTTTTTAACCATGACGCTGTCCACCATTACGCTGTCCAAGGCCGAGGAAGACTACCTCAAGTCGATTTTCAGGCTCCAGCAGGAGACGGGTCAGGTCAACACCAATGCGGTGGCTCAGGACCTGAAGACAAAACCCGCTTCGGTGACGGACATGCTTAAGAAGCTCAAGGCCAAAAAGCTGCTCAACTACGAGCCCTACCAGGAGTTCAAGCTGAGCGCGGAGGGCAAAAAAACCGCGCTGGGCATCGTGCGCCGGCACCGGCTATGGGAGTACTTCCTGGTGGAGAAACTGGGGATGGGCTGGGATGAGGTGCACGACATCGCCGAGCACCTCGAGCACGTCTCCAACCAGCGGTTGATCGAAAAGCTGGATGCCTACCTGGGTTATCCCGAGACCGACCCCCACGGCGATCCCATCCCCGACGCCCAGGGCCGGATGAAGGTACAGCCCAGGATCAGCCTCGACGACCTGCCGCCGAACACGGGGGCCACCGTCTGCAGCGTGGGCAACCAATCCTCCGGCATGCTGGAAATGCTCAGCCACCTGAACATCCGCATCGGTACCCGTCTGGAGGTCAAACGCCGTTTCGAGTTCGACGGGTCGGCCGAGATCAAGATCCGGAATAAACCCCTGTTCGTCATCAGCCGCGTCATGGCTCAAAACCTGTTTGTTACGTATGATCAATAAGATACATGAAGACGCTTCGCTGTCGAACGTCCACGCCAGCGTAAACATTTCGGAAAAGGGGCGCTCGTGGAAGCGGGTATTCGCCTTTTTCGGGCCAGCCTACCTGGTGAGCGTCGGTTATATGGACCCCGGGAACTGGGCCACCGACCTGGCCGGCGGCAGCCAGTTCGGTTACACGCTGATATGGGTGCTGTTGCTGAGCAACGTCATCGCCTTGTTGCTCCAGGGGTTGAGCGCGCGGCTCGGTATTGTCCGGGGACGCGACCTGGCACAGGCCAACCGCGAAGTCTACCCGCGTTCGGTCAACCTGGTGCTATACCTGCTGGCGGAGGTCGCCATCGCGGCCTGCGACCTGGCCGAAGTGCTGGGAATGGCCATCGGGATAAATCTGCTGACGGGTCTGCCGCTGCTCGGCGGCGTCGCGCTAACGGTCCTCGATACCTTCCTTTTCCTGCTGTTGCAGCGTTTGGGGATGCGTAAATTGGAAGCCTTTATCCTGGCGCTCATCGCGGTCATCGGCGTTTCCTTCCTCGTCGAGATACTGATGGTCCGTCCGCGCGTCGGCGAGGTCCTTACCGGCTTTATCCCGCGCCTCCCCAACCACGAAGCGCTGTATATCGCCGTGGGGATCGTCGGCGCCACCGTCATGCCGCACAACCTGTACCTCCACTCCGCCCTGGTACAGACGCGCAAGTTCGCGCGCGACATCCCCGGCGTGAAACAGGCGCTGAAGTGGAACATGTGGGATTCGACCATCGCCCTGAACCTGGCGTTCCTGGTCAACGCCGCCATCCTGGTGCTGGCCGCCACCGCCTTTTTTAAGACCGGCCGTACGGACGTGGGAGAAATACAACAGGCGTATAAGCTACTGGCGCCCCTCCTGGGGACCAAGCTGGCGCCGCTGCTTTTCGCGATCGCGCTGATCGCCTCAGGCCAAAGCTCTACCGTTACCGGTACGCTGGCGGGCCAGATCGTGATGGAAGGGTACCTGCGGCTGCGGATAAACCCGTGGCTCCGGCGGCTGCTCACCCGGCTGGTGGCCATCGTGCCGGCGCTGGTGGTGCTTTGGATATACGGCGACCAGGAGATCAACCAGCTGATCGTCCTGAGCCAGGTCATCCTCAGCCTGCAGCTGGGTTTTGCGGTGATACCGCTGATCCACTTCGTCAGCGACAGGGCCAGCATGGGTCCGTTCGCGATCCGTCGCCGGACGCAGCTGTTCGCCTGGGTGGTCGCGGCCGTGCTGCTCTACCTCAACCTCGCGATGGTATTCGGGCTGGTAACCGACTATTTCCATTCCGGGGCGCCCTTTGGCTGGAAGGCCCTGATCGTGGTGGGGATCGCCGGTTACCTTTTCCTGCTGGCCTACACCGTCTACCTGCCGCTGCGGCTCCGGTACCGGATGCAGAACCTGCCGCGCATCCACGGCGACATTCAGCCGGAGCTGACGCTCGACATCCCGCATTACCAGACTATTTCCATCGCCCTGGAATTCAGCGGCTCGGACATGAGGATCATCAGCCACGCCCTCGGCCAGGCGGGGCCGCACACCGAATTTATCCTGATCCATATCGTAGAAAGCGCTTCCGCGCGCATGCTCGGCGCGCATACCTTCGACGAGGAAAGCAAGGAGGACGAGCGCCGGATGGCCGTGTACGTGGACTTCCTGCGCACCCGGGGCTACCGCGTCCAGGGGTTGCTGGGCTACCGGAACCGGGTCAACGAAATCGTGCGGCTGGTCAAGGAGTATAAAGCGGACATGCTCGTCATGGGGGCGCACCGGCACGCCGGCCTCCAGGACTTCATCCACGGGGCGACGATCGACGCGGTGCGGCATGGGATCGCTATACCGTTGCTGGTGGTGAATGTCTAGTTGATCCACAGCTTTACCAGCCCTTGCGCCCAAAGGGCCATTTCCGCACCGGAATAGTGGAGGCCATCGTACGCAAACAGCGCGGAGTTACCCTTTGCCTGTCGCGTCCAGGGCGTAATATCCAGGTATTTGACGCCATATTGCACGCTGATCTGGTAATTGGCGGCGTTGAACTGGTCGATCTGGGCGCTGATGCTCGCGGTATCGCTCCGGGTCTGACCATATGGCGAATCCGCATAGTCGGGTATGGACAGGACGACTACGTGCGCAGGGGTGTCCCCCGCCCAATGTATCGCCATCTGCAGCAGCTGCGTGAATTCAGTCCGGTAGGTGCTCAGGGCGCCGCCCTGGTATTGGTTGTTGACGCCGATCAGCAGCGTCACCCGGCTATAGGTCTTCAGCCTGGGCGGGCTTTGCGCCAGCGCATACAACAGGTTGGCGGTCGTCCAGCCGGTGACGGCGATGATTTCCGGGGGTTCGACGGTGTCGCCCCGGGTTTTTAGTGTTTTCACCGCCTGTACCGGGTACCGGTCGCTGTCGCCCACCGATTGGCCGATCGTATAAGAGTCCCCCAGGGCCAGGTACGTTTGGTACTTCTCCACGATCGTCACGGTCGCCGTATCGGTCTTCGTGGTGGCCGTGGTGTCCGCGGGCGGTAGCGGAGCGCCGGGTGTGGCTGGGCTCTTGGCGCAGGCCAGCCCCAGCAGGAGGGCCGTCCATCCAACTTTTCTACATCTGAAATGCCTCATATTCGTTACTTTAGCTGCCCGATATACATACGTACAGAATCAAAATCTAGTTTAACACTATGGCACAAAAAATTACTGTAAAAAATCCCGTCGTTGAACTGGACGGGGACGAAATGACCCGGATCATCTGGAAACTGATCAAAGACAAGCTTATACTCCCCTACCTGGACATCGATATCAAGTACTACGACCTGGGCATCGAATACCGTGACGAGACCAACGACCAGGTCACCATCGACGCCGCCAACGCGATCAGGCAGTACGGCGTCGGCATCAAGTGCGCTACGATCACCCCCGACGAGGCCCGCGTAAAGGAGTTCAACCTGAAACAAATGTGGAAGAGCCCCAACGGCACCATCCGCAACATCCTGGACGGCACGGTTTTCCGCGAACCCATCGTCATCAGCAATATCCCCCGCCTCGTCCCCAACTGGACCGCGCCGATCTGTATCGGCCGTCACGCCTTTGGCGACCAGTACCGCGCCACCGATTTCGTGACCAAGGGCAAGGGCAAGCTCACCATCACCTTCCAGCCCGAAGACGGCGGCGAGACCCAATCCTACGAAGTGTACAATTTCAAGGGCGACGGCGTAGCCCTGGCGATGTACAACACCGAGGAGTCCATCCGCGGTTTTGCCCGCGCCTGTTTCAACATGGCCCTGCAAAAGAAGTGGCCCCTCTACTTCTCGACCAAGAATACCATCCTGAAGAAATACGACGGCCGTTTCAAGGACATCTTCGAGGAAATTTATTTGCAGGAATTCAAATCCGCCTTCGACGCAGCGGGCCTGACCTACGAGCACCGCCTCATCGACGACATGGTCGCTAGCGCGCTCAAGTGGCACGGCAACTTCGTATGGGCCTGTAAGAACTACGACGGCGACGTACAAAGCGACACCGTCGCCCAGGGCTTCGGCTCCCTCGGTCTGATGACCTCGGTGCTGATCACCCCGGACGGCCATACCATGGAGGCCGAAGCCGCCCACGGGACCGTCACCCGCCACTACCGCGACCACCAGAAGGGCAAACCCACGTCCACCAATCCCATCGCCTCCATTTACGCCTGGACCCGCGGGCTCGCGTTCCGCGGCAAGCTGGACAACAATAAGGCGCTGATCGATTTCGCCGAAGCCCTCGAAGCCGTCTGCGTCGAGACCGTCGAAAGCGGGAAGATGACGAAGGACCTCGCGGTGTGTATCCACGGGAACAACGTGGAGCATGGGAAGCACTACCTGTATACGGAGGAGTTCCTCGAGGCGCTCGATGAGAATCTGAAGAAGAAGCTGAAATAGTTTTTTTCCCGCGAATACATTGCAGGCCGCTCAAGCAGGGCGGCCTTTTTTTTATATCGTGATGCGGCGTTTTCGCGCGACAATCGGCCAGATTCCCGTTGATTTGCCATCCGCGATCACTTGCGCTTCGTCGTGCAGGGCTACCGACGGGCAGACGTGGTACGGCACGCCGTAGAGCACGGCGCCGATTTCGGGCTCCTGGCCCTCTTTCGTCCGTACGACCAGGTGCTCCTCGCTTTGCGAAATGACTTCGTAGTCTTTTAAGTTCAGGAAAAAGACCCGCTTGTCGATCGGGTTCTCCGCGGCAACCGATTTGTGGCCGAGGTCCGTGGTGATCAAACCAGGGCCGGGGCGGGAGACCACGCGAGTCATCAGTACCGCCGCGGGCAGGAAGTGCTGCTCCTTTAATTGCGCACCATATCCATAGTCGGACAAGACGCACGTTCCCGGGCTCACCCAAAGGTCTTTATGGCGGGCGTGGACCGTGAAGGATGGCGTGCCGCCGGCCACGATGATGGGGTCGTCGAAACCTTCTTCCTTTAGTTGCTCCGCCAGCTCGCGGACCGGGGCCATGGCGGCCTCACAGCGGTTTGCACGGGTCCCGAAGTCCGCGTCGCGGATGTGGCCGTCGTAGGCGTGGAGGCCAAGCAGGCGGATGTTGCCCAGCGTCTTTAGCTGTCGCGCGAGCTCCAGCGCTGCTTCGGGGGCGATGCCTGTGCGGTGCATGCCGCTATCGATGTCGAGGAAAACGGAGGCGCGGTCGCCGGGGTTTTGCGCAGCGGCTTCGGACATCGCCCGGGCCGAGGCGAGGTTGTCCACGAGCGAGGACCACGCAATGCGTGGATACTTCCGCACCAATTCCAGGTATCGATCGATCTTCGGGCCATTCAGCTGATACGCGATCAGCACTCCGGACGCGCCGGCCATCGCCAGCATCTCCGCCTCGGCGACCGTGGCGCACTTAAAGCGTCTGACCCCTTTGGCAATCTGCATGTCCACGATCTCCCGCATTTTATGCGTCTTGACGTGGGGAATCAGCCGGGCGGGGTCCCCCGCCACGGCGATCATGGTATCGATATTCGTCGCGACACGGTCCTTGTAAATTAACAAGGCCGGGGTATCGATCCTCTCAGGATGGTCTATCGTGAACCAGTTGTCCATTATGCCAATTCAAAAATAACTTCGATTTCCACCGTAATGTTTTCCGGCAGTGAACCCATGCCCACCGCGCTACGGACGCCGACACCCAGGTCCGGGCCCCAGACTTCCGCGAAGAGCTCGCTGCAACCGTTGATGACGTAAGGATGGGGGTGAAAATGCGGCACGGCGTTGACCATGCCCAATGTTTTTACGACCCTTTTGATCTTATCCAGCGAACCCAGGCCGGTAATGAGCGTGGAAAGGATGGTCAGACCAACCTGTTTGGCGGCCGCCTTTGCCTCGTCTTTGTCCAATTCCGCGCCGGCCTTGCCGACGATCAACGTGCCATCCGTCCTTACCGGACCATGGCCCGATACATACACCAGCTTGTCCACCACCAGTAAGGGTTTGTACACGCCTTTAGGCGCTGGAGGCGGCGGTAGGGTCAATCCTGTCTTTTCGAAACGTTCCTGCGGACTCATAATATAAGGTTTAATAGTAAAACGGCCAGCAACCCCACCACCGAGACAATCGTCTCCATCACCGACCAGGTAAGGAAGGTTTCGCGAACGGTGAGGTTGAAATAATTCTTGAACAGCCAGAAGCCCCCGTCGTTTACGTGCGAGCAAAAGAGGCTCCCCGCCCCTATCGCCAGCACCATCAGCTCGGGAGGCACCCCGGGGTGTTGCGCCAGCAAAGGTAAGACGATCCCGGCTGTCGTGAGCCCGGCCACCGTCGCGGAACCCACGCATACGCGGATCAGGGCGGCGAGGCCCCAGCCTAGTATGAGGGGCGAGACCGTGGCGTTTTTTAACAGACTTGCGATGTTGTCCGTGATCCCTCCCTGCCGCATCACTTCCACGAACACCCCAGACCCGGCGATCACCAGCAGGATGGGCGCCACGCCTTTGATCGCGTCTTCGCACGCCTTCATCACCTGCGTCATTTTTTGACCGCGCCTCAGACCCAGTGTGTAGATTGCCACAAGCACCGATAGGAGCATGGCGATGTTCGGCTCGCCGATAAAGGCAATGACGGTTTTGAGGGTACCCGGTTTTGTCCCGGCCGCATCCATGACGGTCGTCGCCGTGAGCAGCACGAGCGGCAGCAATGCAGTAATCAGGCTGACGCCCAGACCCGGAAGCTCATCTTTTTGTTTTTTTTGGACCGACAGCAGCGCGGGATCGGGCGTCGATTTATACTTTTTCAGGAACCTCGAAAATACCGGTCCGGCTAATGCGATCGACGGGACAGCCGCCACCAGGCCGTATAGCAGGGTTTTGCCCATGTCCGCGTGGAGCTGTTGCGAAATCGTCGCGGGCGAAGGGTGCGGCGGCAAAAACCCATGCGCAACCGACAAGGCGGAAAGCATCGGCATACCCACCGACACCAGCGGGATACCCGTGGACGCGCCCGCCGCGACGATCAACGGCATCACCACCACGAAACCGGCATTATAAAAAAGCGGGATACCCACGACCAGCCCCGCCAGCGCCATCGCCCAACGGATGTATCGCTTGCCCGAAATCTTTATCAGCGATTCCATGATCTGCTGGGCCGCGCCGCTGTCCGCGACCAACCTACCCAACATGGCTCCAAAACCAAGAATGATTACCAGCGACCCGAGAATTCCGCCTATCCCCTTCTGGATCGCGCCCCCGATTTGTGTGACGTTCAATCCACATGCCAACCCCAAACCGATGCTGACGACAATAAAGGAGATAAAAGTGTCAAGCTTACACCAAACGATCAGCAACACCAGGCATAGGATGCCTATAAAACAGAGTATTAGAGGCATAGCTCTAAAACTATGATAATTTTCGTTAAGTCATTTTTGTTTTATACCTTTTCGGCATTTTAATTGCTTACCCCGCTTACCCCATGATCAGAAGGATATTGGCTACCGAAGAGACCGGCTCCGTCCTGTTCATCCGACTCATGGTCGGAGGAATTTTCTTGTCGGAAGGTCTCCAAAAATTCATCTATCCTTCCATCCTCGGCGGCGGCCGGTTCCTCAGCATCGGTTTTCCCCTCCCCTACTTTTCCGCTTATTTTGACGGCGTGCTCCAGGTGATTTGCGCCGTGCTCGTCCTTCTCGGACTTTTCACCCGGTTTGCAGTGATTCCTTTATTGGTCATTACCATTTTCTCCCTCGTGGCCATCCAGAGCCGCGTCCTCGTCGATCAGGGCCTCTTCCCCATGCTCCACGCCGCCCGCACCGACTGGTGCATGCTCCTCGGCACGTGCTATCTATTATTGAAAGGCGGCGGCCGCTGGTCCCTCGACAGAAATTGGTTTTCGTAATCTTTTTTTCCCTATATTTGCAGCCCCTTGCGGAGGTGGCGAAACTGGTAGACGCACTACTTTGAGGTGGTAGCGCCGTAACTGGCGTGAGAGTTCGAATCTCTTCTTCCGCACTGATCTGTATAGATCGACGCCCCTGGCCCCTGGCCAGGGGTTTTGTCGTTTATGGAGCGGGAGCGAGCTCGCTCGCGGACGCGCAATAAGCGACAAAACTGAGGCCGCGCAGCGGCCGGGCGTCGATCGGTGCGGATCGGGTCGCCCCCACTTAGAGATCGCCGGAGGCGCGCAGCGCCGAAGGCAATCTCTTCTTCCGCACTAAATATCTGTAAAACGACAGCTTCGAAGTAAAACAAAGAATTTCTCAAAGCAGATAAGTACTCACGGCCAACAAGAAAGTCATCGACAACCTGGAGGTGCGAGATGCCTTTATGTTCTGTTGTTGCATAGGACTTCGCTGTTGCGATGTCAAGACACTGCGCTTGAATCAAATTAAAGGAAAGCTATTGTAACAAAAAATCCCATGAAAAAAAGGGGGCGCCCGTTAAAATACCGCCGCACAAGTTTGCAAAAGCCATTCAGAAAAACCGAAAAGAAATGCTTCTCCA
>NZ_DATJIY010000014.1:0-31584 GCF_035492835.1 Dinghuibacter sp. | reverse complement strand
GCCTGGGCCCAGGCCAAAACGAGGTAAAAGAGGCACGGCGGGCCACGATACCGCGGACAGGCCTGGAGGCAGGAGACGCGGCGCCCAAGCCAAGAGGCATGCCGCGCAAATTTGTGGGACCGGTAACCGGAAAATTTCCTTTAATTTCGCGCCTTAAGATGCAATTGTCCACGAAACATCTCCTGGGTATACGGGCGCTCACCCGTGAAGACATCGAGCTCATTCTTTCCACCGCGGAACAATTCAAAGACGTTTTACAAAGACCGGTAAAGAAGGTCCCTTCCCTCAGGGACGTGACTATCGTCAACTTGTTCTATGAGAACTCCACGCGGACGCGCATCTCCTTCGAGCTGGCGGAGAAGCGCCTGAGCGCGGACACCATCAACTTCACGGCCAGCGGCAGCTCCGTATCCAAGGGCGAAACCCTCCTGGACACCGTCAACAACATCCTGTCGATGAAGGTGGACATGGTCGTCATGCGGCACAGCGCCAGCGGCGCCCCCCACTTCCTGGCGCAGCACATCCCCGCCGCCATCGTTAACGCCGGGGACGGCATCAACGAGCACCCGACTCAGGGGCTGCTCGACGCCCTGTCGATGAAACAGGCGCTCGGTACCCTGGAAGGCATCCGCGTCGCCATCATCGGGGACATCATGCACTCGCGCGTCGCCATGAGCAACATCTACCTCCTCAAAAAGATGGGCGCGGAAGTCATGGTCGCGGGGCCCCCCACGCTCATCCCCCCGTACATCCGGGAGGCCTTTGGCGTAAAGGTGGAATACAAGGTCAAGGACGCCCTGGAATGGTGCGACGTCGCCAACGTCCTGCGCATCCAGCTGGAGCGCCAGAGCCAGCCGCTCTTTTCCTCCCTCCGCGAATACAACCTGGCCTACGGTGTTACCCGCCGCCTCGTCGACGGGCTCAAAAAGGACATCTTCATCATGCACCCGGGGCCCATCAACCGCGGCGTGGAACTCGACAGCGATGTCGCCGACTCCCGCCATTCACTCATCCTACAGCAGGTCGAGAACGGCGTCGCCGTCCGCATGGCGGTACTCTACCTGCTGGCCGGCAAAAACTAACCTATGCGCACCGTCCTCCTGCTGATCCTGTCCAACATCTTCATGACCATCGCCTGGTATGGCCACTTGAAATGGTTCGAAAAGACCCCGCTCCCAAAGGTCATCCTGATCAGCTGGTCGATTGCCTTGCTTGAATACTGCTTCCAGGTCCCGGCCAACCGCATCGGCTACGAGGTCGAGCACTACAGCGCCTTCCAGCTCAAAATGATCCAGGAGATCATCACCCTCACGATCTTCTGTTTTTTCACCATCCTCGTGTTGAAGGAACACCTGAAATGGAACCACCTTGTAGCCTTTGGCTTCATCCTGGTAGGGGCCTGGTTCATGTTCCGAAAGTTTTAACATTTGGCATAGTTTGTGTTGAAACCAAGGCGGAAATTCCCCTCTGCCTCGCTCACTACCATTTTATTAAACAAAAACTTCCGTTGTATGAAAAGCATGAAATGGCCTTCATCGGCCGTGCTATGTGTAATGGGGATGCTGGCGGTAATAACCTCCTGTACCAAAAGCAACTCTTCGAGTAGCTCCGTCCCGCCGGGACAGCAGAAATTCAACATGTATCTGACCGACGGCCCCGTTAACTATCAGGCCGTGAACATCGACATCCAGTCGATCTCCGTTCTCGTCGCACCCGACTCCTGTAACGCCGACACCACCGGCAGTCAGTGGAACTGGAATCATCCAACTTGCTACCAATGGGACTCACTTAACATAACACCGGGCGTATACAACATCCTGAATTTCCAAAACGGGATCGACACGCTCTTTTCCGCAACCAACATCCCCAAAGGCAAGATCCTCAAGATCAGGATTACGCTCGGCGACAACAACTCGATCGTCGCCGACAGCACGACCTTTAAGCTGGACCTGTTGTGGGGCAACACGTTTACCATTAATGTCGACGAGTGCCAGCAGGTCGATCCGGGCAGCCTGGCGCTGTGGGTTGACTTCGACGCCGGTCATTCCATCATCGAAGTACTCCATCAGCACTTTGCGCTGTGGCCGCACATCCGTCTCTTTACCCGCGCCAACAGCGGCTCCGTCCAGGGCACCCTGCTCCCCGCCGCCGCCGACCCCTTCGTGAGCGTAATTTCGGGACAGGACACCCTGATCGCGCTCCCCGGACGCCATGGCAACTGGGAAGTCCGCGGCATCAAATCCAGCACCGTAGACGTCACCTTCCACGCAACCGCCGGCGCCTATCACGACACTACAATCAGCAACGTCAATATCAAACCGGGTTCCTCCGTGGACCTGGGTACCGTGACGCTGCACTAAACGCGTAACCCGCGGCTGTGCGCCGCGGGCCGCCCCTTAAAATATTCAACCCGAAAGGGAAGTTAGTCAGCACCCTATTTAGTACCCTTCAGTTAAAATGCCGCCGCCTCATCTCGCATGGGGCGGCAACTTTTTTTTTGCCGGCCCCTTCTTGGGTGGAGCTTAAGGGGCCGGCAAAAAAAATCATATGCGTTGCGACCGAAGGGGCTGCGCCCCCTCGGTACTCCCCCTTCGGAGGCTGCGCCTCCGGACCTCCGCTTCGGGGCTGCGCCCCGGACCTGCTCGGGCTGCGCGCGTGTATGCGCAGGGGGATAGCTGGGTGGGATAAATTAATTTAATGTACCATTGTCTCAGGATGACTAACGGTCCGGCACAAACTTTGTGCAATTTGGGGGATACCTCCCTCTTACTCCACCGCGCAACTTTCACTCCAAAATAATGCACTATGAAACGCACCACGTGGGTTTCCCTGGCCTTGCTGTGCCTGGGAGCGACGATCAACTCCTGTACAAAAGTCATCTCTACGGGAGGAGGATCTTCTGATAATCAAGACATGCAATTGCTACTGACGGACGATCCCCCTGGTCCGGGCGACCTGGTGAACTTTCAGGCCGACATCACGGCCATCAACGTGGATATCAAATCCGTATCCGTGATGACGATGAACGACACCTCGCACTGGGATTCGCTGAACATCCGCGCGGGGGTGTACAACCTCGTCAACCTCAGGAACGGTCTGGACACGGCGCTCGGCACCACCAGCCTCAAAAAGGGTATGATCAAGTCGTTCCGGATCGTCTTCGGGAATAACAGCTCGGTGACCGCCAATGGGGTAAACGTCCAGCTGGGTCTGTTGTTCGCCCCCACCGTCATCGTCCCGGTAACCGGCGACTCCATACAGCTCGGCGACTCGCCGCTCCAGGTATGGATGGACATCGACGCCGGCCGCTCGATCGCCGAGGTAGGGCAGGGGAACTTCAGCCTCAAGCCCTTTATCCGCTTCTTTACCAGCAACAGCGCTACGCTCACGGGCATGGTCGCCCCGCAATCGTCCGCACCGATCGTGGGCGTAATCAGCGGGACCGACACCCTGACCGCCCTGCCGACCTTCCCCGCGGGCGATACCACCGGCACGGCCACCGGCATGTGGGAAGTGCGCGGCCTCAAAACCGGTTCGGTAAGCGTGATCGTTCATGCAACGGCCCCGAGCTTCATGGACACCGCCTACCTCAACGTCGCCGTACAGAACGGGCAGACGACCGACCTCGGAACCGTTTGGCTGAAGCCGTAACGGGGCGCCGCCGCGCGCGGTTAGCGACCACGCTCCAGTCTTGCCACGCGTCCGTGGGCTCCGGCCAGATATACAACGCCGCCGGAGCTCACGGCCACGTGGTAACTCTCCCGCGATAGCGACCGCCAATGATCACCGTCGTCCGTCGACACATCCACCCCGCTGGTCCCGCAACAGAGCCACGAAGCCCCGGATAGGTGCACCACGCAGCTACGGTATCCCAAAGGGCCGGATGCAGGCGCGCGCCAGTGCACCCCCCCATCGGAGGAGATCAGGCAATTCCCGCGGGAAACGCTATCGTGTGCAAAATCCCCACCCACAACAATCCAGTGCGCCCCGGAAATGCCAATGCTATTCGCGCCCGTACTGACGGCGCCATTCAACAACGGCAAAGTAACCGCCGCGGACCCGGTAAACAGCCTTGACACGGGTCCCCCGCTCACAAAGGCGTATGGAAGCCCATCCTGTAACAGCAGCCGTATATTCGTCCCGCTGGAGGCAAAACAGCCCTCCCCGCTATCCGCTACAGGCCGGATGCCATCCGAAAACGGCAGCCAGCTGCGCCCCGAATCCTGCGTCATCGCCAGGTAGAACCGCCCACCTACCGGGTCGCCCACCACGATGCCCTTAGCCCCCAGGAAATCCATCGCATCCAGGAACATGCCAGGTGTAGCGTCCCGGAATACCTCCGTCCAATGCGCGCCGCCGTCGCCGGTCCGTAAGAGCACCGCCGGGGTATCCACCGCCATGACCATGGCCGTTAGAGAGTCATACGCATAAATATCCCGGAAATCGCGGCGCTCAAATCCCGGCACAGAGGCCCACCTCCAGGACGAGCCCCCATCGACGGAACGCCCGATAAGACCGGTCCCGCTGACCCACACGACCGACGCCGAAGGCGCCGAGAGCCCGCGGAAGCTCGCCCGCCCGTAAGGCGTAAGCACCTTAAAAGTCTGGGTCATCCCCACAAGAGGCATCAAAACAAACATCAGACCACCGATTTTATGCATATCGTCAAAATATACTATGAATCTACCCCGATTTTTCTACTTTGGACCGGATGAAAACGATGAAAACCGACAGTAAAACCCGCCTCCTGCTCTACGGTCTGGCGTTGCTCAAACTGGCGCTGCCTTACCTGATCCAAAACGGCGCATGGGAACCCCACCGGGACGAGTTCCTGTACCTGGCCGAGGGCCGGCACATGGCCTGGGGGTATATGGAAGTGCCGCCGCTGCTGTCGGTGTTTGCCTGGTTGACCGATCTATTCAACGGAAGCATATTCATCATCAAATTCTGGCCGTCGCTTTTCGGGGCGCTGACCTTCCTGCTGGCCGGCCGGGTGGTGCTGAGCCTGGGCGGCCGCTGGCTGGGCCTGGTGCTGTGCTTCCTGCCCTTCGTCTTTGGCGCATGGCTGCGGATGCAGTTCCTCTTCCAGCCGAACTTCCTGGACATCTTTTTCTGGACCGCCACCGTGTATGGCCTGGTAAGATACCAGCAACGCGAAAACAACCGGGACCTCTATGTCGCGGGCATCGCCTTCGGCCTGGGTATGCTCAGCAAATATACCGTGGTGTTTTACGCGGCGGGTTTGGCCGGAGGCCTGCTCCTGACCTGGGATAAAAAAGTCATCGCCAACAAGCATTTCTATATGGCGCTCGGTTGCGGGCTGCTCATTTTCCTGCCCAATTTCCTGTGGCAGGCGTACCGTGGGTTCCCGGTCGTGTTCCACATGAAGGAGCTCCAACGCAACCAGCTTCAATACATCAGCCCGGGAAACTTCATCATCTCCCAGTTCCTCCTCCAGCTACCCTGTATCGTTACCTGGGTGACCGGCCTCGTAGCCACCGTGCGCACAGGAAAATACCGCTTCGTCGCCTGGGCCACGGTGATCACGATCGCGCTCCTGGCCCTGGGCCACGCCAAGGACTACTACGCCCAAGGCGCGTTCCCGATCCTGATGGCGTTCGGCGCCGCACGGATCGACCAATGGGCGGGGGAAAAACGCCCGCGTCTGGCGATCGTGGCGTTGATAACGGCCTGGACGCTCCTGGCGGGGTACCGTTTTCTTACCATATCCTTACCCTTCCTTCCCCCCACGCAGCTCGCCGAATACTACGCGCATCATGCAACGGTAAAGAAGACCGGCGCGTTGCGCTGGGAAGACCAGCAAGACCACCCCTTACCCCAGGACTTCGCCGACATGCTCGGCTGGAAAGAAATGGCACGGAAGGTAGCAAAAGCTTACGCCACCCTCGACAGCGCCGAAAAGAAACAAACCTTCCTGTTCTGCGATAACTACGGGGAAGCCGGAGCGGTCAATTATTATGGTCGAAAATATGGCCTGCCCCCGGCCTACAGCGACAACGCGAGCTTCCTCTACTGGATGCCCGGAAGCGGTTTCGACAGCTCGAAAAACATCCTGCTCCTGGTGACCGACGACGAAGATGAGATGCAGCACGCCTTTATCCATGAATTCCAATCGGCCGTGTGCACCGACAGCATCACCGAACCGCTCGCGCGGGAACACGGCAGCCTGGTCATCCTGTTCAAGGGACCCAGCGAGCGCTTCCGCGCGGCATTCAGGGAAAAGATAGACAAGGACAGGCTAAAGACGACCGCTGAAGGCGCGATGCAAAAAATCGCACCCAACCCGCTGGACAGGGGCGGAAACCTCCATTAGAGGGCTATTTCACCAGCTCCAGCTTATACGCCGCCTTGATAAGCCCCACCGTATTCCTCGCGTGCAGCTTGTTGAGCAGGTTCTGCCGGTGCGTATCCACCGTCCGCTTTCCCACGAACAGCTTCTCCGCGATTTCCTCGTTGGTCATTTCCGCGGCGATCATCTGGAGGACTTCCAGCTCCCGTTTGGTCAGACCATGTGTCTCGAGGATGTGGTCGACCGCATTCCGGTTCTTGGCATCTAGCAGTTTGGAGGATACCTCGTTGGAGTAATAGGTTTTGTTTTCCAGGATGGTCTTGATGGCGGTGAGCAGCTGGGTCGGCTCGATGTTCTTGAGCACGTATCCGCGGGCGCCGGAGGCGATCATCTTATCGACATAGGCGAGCTCGTCGTAGTTCGACAGGGCGAGGATCTTTGTCCGGGGTTGGGTCCTCAATATCGCTTCCGCGACCTGGGCGCCGCTCTGGTCGGGCATCTGGTAGTCTATCAGGATGACGTCATAGGGTTTGCGCAATACCTTCTTGATCGCTTCCTCACCATTCTCTGCCTCGTCGATGATGAACTGGAACACGTCTTTTTTCGATTGCAACATGACCTTGATCCCATCCCTGACCATCTGGTGATCATCCACGATCAGCAGGTTGATAAGGTGGACTGCTACTTCATTGTCTAGCGTCATAGGAACTGCAGGTATTAGTGTTTAATGGGCAATGTCAACTGGTACTCCGCCCCGCTCCCCGGGGCGCTTTTGATCTTTACTTCTCCGCTATGCGACTTGATCCTGGACTGTACGTTGTACAAACCCCTGCCGGGGGATGCCATACCGTCCGGGAGTATAAAACCGTGGCCGTTGTCCCTGAGCACGATCCGTATCTGGTTCCGGTTGTGCTGGAACCGCATCCATATCTTTTCAGCCTTCCCGTGCGTAAGGGCGTTGGCGATAAACTCCTGGATCACCCGGAAGATGTCGATCTCCACCTGCTGGGGCAGGGAGGGGAAGTCGTCCGGACAATCGATCTCGAACCTTACCCGGCCTGCGTATATCGGCTGCTTACATAATTCCTCTATAGCCTTTAATAATCCGAACTCTTCAAGGGTTTTCGGCATTAAATTAAAACAAATATTGCGCATCTCCGCCTGTACTTTCATAAGGGCGTCCTTACTTTTTACCAGGATGTCCCTATTATGGCGGTCTTCACTTGTGTCCGCGGCGGCGGAGATATAGAACTTTATAGCGGAAATTTGTTGACCCAGACTGTCATGCAGGTCCGCCGCAAGTCGTTGGCGTTCCTGTTCCTGGGTATCGATTATAGCCCTAAGGAGTAAATTTTCCGACTGGATCTGGAGTGTTATATCCTTGGCCGTCACGAGGATGCTGCTGTTTTTGCGCATATCGTCCATGAGATAGCAGGCGTAGATGTGCACCGGCATTTTCCGCTGTTGGCCGGCGATAAAGACCCCGTCCTCGTGCACGGAGGGCGCGCCGGCCCGCAGTCGTTGCAGGATACGCGCAAAAAGCGAGCTCCGTCCGGCCTCCTGCCACTCGTCCAGGCTTTTGCCGAGGGCCTCTTCCCGGGAGCACCCCAATTGCTCGCAACCCGCCCGGTTGATCTCTTCGACCCGGCCGGCCCGGTTGAGTACCATCACTATATCGGAAACCGAGTTGAGGATGTTGATGAAGTAGTTCTTCCGGATCGTGGAATCCTTCAGCTCCTCCCCCAACATGTTCACGCCGTTGATAAACGCGTCTATGTCATCCAGGTTTTCGGACAGCTCCAGGCGTCTGTCAAACTTACCCAGGGAATAGTCGGTTAAAAGCTTGTTGATTTTGTGGATACGCTTGTCCAAATCGCGCCTGCCAGTTTGTTTCAAAAATACCATTTTAACCGGATGTTGCGCAGTCTCCCCCGGGAGTGCGCTTCCAGTCTGCTTTCTACGTATAAATACGTAGGAAAAATTACTATATCAAAATTTTAAAAATCAGTGTTTTATACGTTGTCTTGCGTTTTATAAAAGGATAGGTTACCGTCCTAAACCTTATTGAATATGGGAAAGAGTGCTTCATTCTACGAAACCATCGACCAGATCATTACGCACGGGGTACAGAAAGACATCTTGCATTTGTACAACGAAGAGCATTCCTTTAGCGGCAACTACATGGTGCTCCATGGCAAAAGAGTTGTCAACTTCGGCTCGTGCAGCTATTTGGGTTTAGAATTCGATGAGCGCCTCAAGGACGGCGCCAAAGAAGCCATCGACCGGTATGGCACCCAGTTTTCAGCGTCCCGCGCCTATGTATCCCTGAAACTGTATCAGGACCTGGAAGAAGCCTTTTTGCAAATATTCGGGCAGCCGATCGTCATCGTACCGACGACCACGCTCGGACACCTCTCCAACCTGCCCGTACTCGTCCAGGATGAGGACGCCATCATCATGGACCACCAATTGCACAACTCGGTGCAGTCCGCCGTCACGCCGCTCAAGGCGCGGGGCGTGTACACCGAGCTGGTGCGTCACAACCGCATAGACCAGGTGGAGGACAAGGTAAAGGAACTGCGGAGCAAATACCGTAAGATTTGGTTTATGGCCGACGGGGTCTATTCGATGTTCGGGGACAACTGCCCTGTGGACGACCTCTATGCCCTGATGGACCGTTATCCCGAATTGCACGCTTACCTGGACGACGCCCACGGGATGAGCGTACACGGCAAACATGGCCGCGGATTCGTCCTGCGGGACCGGGTCATGCATCCCAAGCTCATCATGGCCACGTCATTGGCCAAGGCCTTTGCCACGGGGGGCGCCGTTATGGTATACCCCGACACGGACCAGATGCAAAAAGTCCGGAACTGCGGGGCGCCCCTGCTGTCTTCCGGCCCGATGCAGCCCGCGGTGCTGGGGGCGGCCCTCGCCTGCGCCCGGATTCACCTGACCGACGAGATCTACAGTCTCCAGGCCGACTTGCACGAGCGGATCAGGTTCACCAACCTCATGTTGAAAAAGTACAAGCTGCCGGCGGTTTCGCAACCGGAGGGCGCAGTTTTCTTCGTGGGGGTAAGCCTGCCCAAGCTGGCGTACAACATGGTGGCCAGGATGCTCGATTGCGGGTTCTACGTGAACCTGGGCATATTCCCCACCGTCCCCATGAAACAAGCCGGCGTCCGCTTCACCATCACCAGGCTGCACAGCTTTGCACAGATCGAGGAAATGATCGCCATCATGGCCAGGGAGCTCCCCAAGGCCATGAAGGAAGAGGGCATCACGCTGGCCGAAATCTACAAGGCCTTCAAGATGCAAATGCCGGAAGAAGCCGAGCTCGACAAGAGCGTGGACACCATGCTGGCGCAAAGCCTGTCCCTCTCCCTCAGTCACTATCGCGCCATCGCCGAGGTCGACCGCGCCGAATGGGACGCGATGATGACCGACCGGGGTACCTTCGACTGGGCGGGGATGCATACCCTGGAAACGTCCTTTACCCACAATGACCTGGCCGCTAACAACTGGATCTTCGACTACGTCATCGTCCGGGACCAGACCGGTAAGCCGGTTGTCGGCTCCTTCCTGACCACCGGTCTTTGGAAGGACGACATGTTGTCCCCCGCCGCCGTTTCACGGCATGTGGAGACCCTTCGCCAGAAAGACCCCTACTACCTTACCTCAACCGTGACCGCCGTCGGTTCCTTATTGACCGAAGGCGAGCACCTGTTCGTCGACAAGACCTCCCCCTATTGGAAAGAGGCCCTGCTGATGTTTATTGAAAAAGCCTACGCCGTCCAGGAACAGCACAAGGCGGGGAATGTCGTCATCCGTGATTTCCATTCCATCGACCAGGAGCTGGACACCCTTATGGTGGACAATGGCTTTGTCCGCATCGCCATGCCCGAAACCAGCATTGTAGCCGATCTCAGCTGGGAAGGCAAAGATGGTTACTACAACTCCCTGTCACAGCGGTCCCGCCAGCACTACAGGGAAGACGTCCGCAAGCACGAATCGAAGTTCGACGTGACTGTCGTCACCGAATACCCTGGGGACGCCGTCATCGACCAATGGTACGGCCTTTACCAGCATGTCAAGACACATAGTCTCGAGCTGAACACGTTCGATCTGCCGAAGAAGTGGTTTGCCCGGATATTCGATAACCCTGACTGGGAAGTATTGACCCTGTCGCTCAAACCCGGTTTCGGGGAGGACGACCGGCCGGTTTGTATGGTGATCAACTACAAGGGCGGGAATATCTATTCCCCGATGGTCATCGGATTGGACTATACCCACAACAAGGACTACAAGATCTACCGCCAGGCGCTTTACCAGCTCGTACTCCGGGCCAAGGACCTTGGTAAAAAGAAGGTATGTCTGGGCTTTGCCGCCGCAACGGAAAAGAGGAAAGTGGGCGCCGAGCCTGTTCAGGCTTACGCCTATATCCACAGCCGGGATACATTTAACATGGAAGTACTGGCAAGTCTCAAGGAAAATACCGTTCTTTACGCCCGCCAGTCATAGGCGTAAAACCTTATGGAATCATACACCTGCCGCAGTTATAACCTCAAACACTTCACAATGCCAACCACGCTGAAAAGAATACCCCCTATCGGTAATTCCATGAACTATCATGAAGATAACCAAAGGAGAATATTGTCAATTCAACCTGAAGTCGAAGGTAGAGATGCTCAAGGAGTTTGGGCAGCTCGAGTTTGAGCGCACTTTTGGCAGCACAGAGGTCCGTATCTTCACCATCTATGATTTTTATGTCGAGGTCATCTATAACCAGATGAAATCCGAGATCGAAAAAGTGGAACCGGTGAACTTTATGGACATTCTGCGGATGTACGATCAATTGAGCAACAGCGACACAGATAAAGAAGAGGGCGAATAGCCCTCTTTTTTCATGCCCCGCCCGTACCATTCGCGCGCAGCAGCGTCACCATCTTCTCCAGCGCCGCATTGCGGTTGCTCCGCAGCCAGACAGCGGTCAGCTCCGCCTGCCGCGACGTATGCCGTAGCGGCAGGAATTTCACCGTATGCTTATACAACCGGAGAAACGTCTCCGGCAGAATGGAAATCCCCAACCCGCTCTCCACGAGCTTCACGATCGTGTGCCCGTGCGTCGATTCGTGCGCCACGTGCGGCTGGACGCCGGCCTCGGTGCAGACGGCCAGAATGTGCTCGTGGTATAGCTCCCCGTCGTGACGGGGCGGCAAAATGAACTGCTCGGACGCGACCTGTGTCAAAGACCGGAACGTGCGCACGGTCAGCTTATGCGACAACGGTACCACCAGGTAGAACGGCTCGCGCCATACTAAAAGCGTCCCGAGTAACGGATGCGCCGCCGGATTCCGCAGGATGCCGATGTCCAGGGCGCCCTCGTGCAACGCCGACAGCTGCACCGCCGAGGTCATCTCGGATAAATACGTTTGAATACGCGGGTACTCCCTGTGCAGCGCCGGCAGAACCCGGGGCAGGACCGTATTTACGCACGACCCCGTATACCCGATCCGAAGCTCGCCCTCGAGCCCTTCGGCGACCAGGCGGACGCGATGCGCAATATCTTCCAGGGAATTCAACAGCGGGCCCACCGCCGACAGCAGATACGCCCCCGCGGGCGTCAGCGCCACATTGCGGCGGTCGCGCTCCAGCAGCAGCACGCCCAGCTCGTCCTCAAGCGCCTTGATCTGGCGGCTGAGGGCCGGCTGCGCGATAAAGAGCGACGCCGCCGCGCGTTTGAAGTGCAGCTCGGTCGCGACGGCGCGGAAATAGGCGAGACGCTGGAGGTTCATTGATGCCTAAAAGTTATCAGTAGAAGTCAAAAATAGTATAAAACGGCATTAATACAAACCCCGTACCTTGCAACGGATGAGCTATAATTATCTCCCCCTGGACGAAGGATGGCTTGGTTTTGACCAGGTGCGCTGGTTGCTGGAATACGGTCAACGCATCTCGATCACCTTTGGGGCGCACGAACGGATACTAAAATGCCGCGAGTACCTGGATGGGCTGAACGGGGGCAGGTTGTACTACGGTATCAATACAGGTTTCGGTTTTCTTCAGAACATAAAAATCGACGACTCTCAGACGCAGGAGCTCCAATACAACCTGCTGAAGTCTCACGCCTGCGGGCTGGGTTCGCCCGTGCCGGAGGAGATCGTCCGGCTGATGCTGGTCTTCAAGATCAAGTCGCTCAGCTACGGGCATTCCGGCGTCCAGATCGATACGGTAAAACGGCTCCTGGACTTCTACAACCAGGATGTGCTCCCGGTGGTGTATACCCAGGGTTCGCTGGGCGCCAGCGGCGACCTGGCGCCATTGAGCCACCTTTGTCTGCCACTCATCGGGCTGGGGGAGGTGACCGTAGACGGGGAGAAGCGAAAAACAAATGACCTGGCCTGGGAACCCATCAAATTAAGAAGCAAAGAAGGCCTCGCCCTCATCAACGGCACCCAGTTCATGACCGCCTACGGCATGTACATATTGACCAGGGCCTACGATTTACTGGCCTGGGCCGACAAGATCGCCGCCATGAGCTGGGACGCCTTCGACTGCAGCCCCGAGCCGCTAAACGCAAGGATCCATGAGATCCGGCCGCACAAGGGGCAAATAGACACCGCCGCGACGCTGCGGGACTTCCTGGACGGCAGCGCAATCGCGGGCAAAAAGAAATCCCAGGTCCAGGACCCGTATTCCTTCCGTTGTATCCCCCAGGTCCACGGCGCCACCAAAGGCGTCTTCGAGCACGTAAAAGACGTCTTCCTGACGGAAATCAACTCCGTAACCGATAACCCGAACATATTCCCCGACGAGGACCTGATCCTGAGCGGGGGCAATTTCCACGGCCAGCCGCTGGCCATGGCGCTGGATTACCTGGCGATATCCCTGGCGGAAATCGGCAGCATCAGCGAAAGACGCGTTTTCCAGCTGTTGAGCGGTCAGCGCGGTCTGCCCCTCTTCCTGGTCAAGGACCCCGGGTTGCACTCCGGTTTTATGATCCCGCAATATACGGCCGCGGGTATCGTCAGCGAGAACAAACAGCTCTGCACCCCCGCCTCCGTCGATTCTATCACCTCCTCTAACGGACAGGAAGACCACGTCAGCATGGGCGCCAACGCCGCGACCAAGTGTCTGCGCGTGCTCGAAAACGTCGAAAAGGTCCTCGCCATCGAGCTGATGAGCGCGGCCCAGGCGCTCGAGTTCCGCCGGCCGGCGCGCACCAGCGAGATGCTCGAGGCATTGCATGAGGAATTCCGCGAAAAGGTCCCCTTCAACGAGGCCGACCGCGTACTCCACGACGACATGACCGCCGCGATAGCGTTCCTGCGCGGACCAGCG
Organism: Dinghuibacter sp.; assembly: GCF_035492835.1. Taxonomy (NCBI): domain Bacteria; kingdom Pseudomonadati; phylum Bacteroidota; class Chitinophagia; order Chitinophagales; family Chitinophagaceae; genus Dinghuibacter; species Dinghuibacter sp. The sequence continues at coordinate 17,930 of NZ_DATJIY010000014.1, read as the reverse complement.
GCGAAAAAAGAAGGCAAGAGACATTCACCATACACCGCAACCGCATGAGCACCGCCACACAAACAAAGGCCGAAGCCTTCCTCGAACGCTACGCCAAACACCCGCACTATGAAGCCCCGCGCGGAACCACCCTGCACGCCAAAAGCTGGCAGACCGAAGCGCCCTTGAGGATGCTCCTCAACAACCTCGACGGGCACGTCGCCGAAAACCCCGCCGAGCTCGTGGTCTACGGCGGCATCGGCCAGGCCGCGCGCGACACGACCGCGTTAAAGAAGATCGTCGAGCTCCTGCTGAACCTCGACGAGGACCACAGCCTCCTCGTCCAAAGCGGCAAACCCGTAGGCATCGTACGGACCCACGAAAGCGCCCCCCGCGTCCTCATCGCCAACAGCAACCTGGTCCCGCACTGGGCGACCTGGGAACACTTCAACGCGTTAAAAGAGCGCGGCCTCATGATGTACGGCCAGATGACCGCCGGTTCCTGGATATACATCGGCACCCAGGGCATCCTGCAAGGCACGTACGAGACGTTTGCGGCCTGCGGCAAAAAACATTTCAACGGAACCCTGAAGAACAAACTCGTCGTAACCGCCGGACTCGGCGGTATGGGCGGCGCCCAACCCCTGGCCGCGACCCTCAACGGCGCCGCCTTCCTGGGCGTCGACATCGACCCCGCCCGCATCCAAAAACGCCTGGATACAAAGTACATCGATCGCATGACTACGAACTATAGCGAAGCCCTGGAGTGGGTCCTGGACGCGAAGGCATCCGGGACCCCTCTCTCCGTGGGCCTCGTGGGCGACGCGGGCGACGTATTACAAAAGCTGCTAGACGACAACATCACCCCCGACGTCCTTACCGACCAGACATCCGCCCACGACCCGCTGAACGGCTACATCCCTAACGGGCTAACCCTAACCGAAGCTGCAACGCTGAGAGCGAACAACCCCGGCGAATACCAAAAGCGCGCGATCGCATCCATGGCGAGACACGTCCAAAAAATGCTGGACCTCCAAAAAAGAGGCGCCATTACTTTCGACTACGGTAACAATATAAGAGCCTACGCCCAGGAAGGCGGCGTCAAAAACGCCTTCGACTTCCCCGGCTTCGTCCCCGCTTATATCCGCCCGCTTTTCTGCGAGGGCAAGGGCCCCTTCCGCTGGGTGGCCCTCAGCGGCGACCCGGAGGACATCTACACCACCGACCGGGCGCTGATGGAGGCCTTCCCGGACAACGAGCATTTACACAACTGGCTGATAAACGCCCGGAACAAAATAGCGTTCCAGGGCCTCCCGGCAAGGATCTGCTGGCTCGGCATGGGCGAACGCGAAAAGGCCGGGCTCATCTTCAACGACCTGGTAAAGAACAAAAAAGTCAAGGCCCCCATCGTCATAGGCCGGGACCACCTCGACTGCGGCTCCGTCGCCAGCCCCAACCGGGAGACCGAAGGCATGCTCGACGGCAGCGACGCCGTCAGCGACTGGGCGCTCCTGAACCTCATGGGCAACACCGCCGGGGGCGCCACGTGGGTGTCCTTCCACCACGGGGGCGGGGTAGGGATGGGATACTCCCAGCACGCGGGGATGGTCGTACTGGCCGATGGCACCGACCGGGCCGCGGAATGTCTCCGGCGGGTCCTTTACAACGACCCTGCATTGGGGATTTTTCGCCACATGGATGCTGGTTATCAGGATGCTGCCGCCAACGCCGAGCAATACGGGTTGAAGATCTGGTGATCCGGCCATACCTTTGCGCATGCGCTTATTGTTAAGAAGGGTCGTACACTTTTTGCGCTCCCACGTCACCAAGGTCCAATACATCATCATCACCGCCACCCTGACCGGTTTGGTGTCGGGGATCATGGCCGTCCTGCTAAAAAGGTCGGTGCAGCAGGTGGAAAGGGTCGTCCAGCACTTCAGCGGCAAGGAATACCTCTTCCTGCTTTGTCCCGCCGCCGGTCTGGTGCTGACCACGTGGATCATCCAGCGTTTTTTCCGGGGTCATATCGACAAGGGGATCGCCATGGTCCTGAAGTCCATCGCCAAAAAATCCGCGTTCATACCTTCCCGAAACAACTACATACACTTCATTACCAGCGCGCTTACGGTCGGCTCGGGCGGCTCTGCCGGTCTGGAATCCCCGATCGTCGCGACGGGCTCTTCCCTGGGCTCCACGGTGGGACGCCTGGGACTGCTGAGCTATTCCGAACGCACCCTCATGATCGCCTGTGGCGCCGCCGCGGGTATCGCCGCAGTCTACGACGCGCCCATCGCGGGCGTCATGTTCGCGGTGGAGGTGCTCCTGGCCGAAACCATCGTCAGTTATTTCGTACCCCTTATCATCGCCGCGGTTATGGGCACGCTGTGCTCAAAAGTTTTCCTCGGCGGCGGCGACCTGTTCAACTTCGTGCTCAAGCAGGACTTTAACTACAACAACGTCCCTATGTATGTCCTGATGGGCGTCGGGGCGGGTTTTTTGTCCCTGTACTATGCCAAGGTGTTCAAGGGCACCGACGGGCAGTTCCACCACTGGAAGACCAACCCATACGCCAAGGCCGTGACCGGCGGGTTGATGCTGGCGGCCTTCTTCCTTGTCTTCGCGCCGCTCTACGGCGAGGGTTACGAAAGCGTCAAAATGCTGGCCAACGACACGCCCACGCATATCCTCCCGAGCGCTTCCTGGCTCCAGCGTATCCAGCCCGACGCCCTGTTGCTGATCTTCACGGGCTGCATCCTCCTGCTCAAACCGATTACCGCCGCGATCACCGTGGGCTCGGGGGGGAACGGCGGGAACTTCGCGCCCTCGGTATTCGTAGGGGCGTACTGGGGCTTCTTTTTCTCCCGGCTGTTTAACCTCACCGGCTGGCTCCGCCTGCCCGAGGGCAATTTCACGCTGGTAGGCATGGCGGGGTTGTTGAGCGGCGTGATGTACTGCCCGCTGACCGCCATCTTCCTGATCGCGGAAATCACCAACGGTTACGGCCTGATCGTCCCGCTGATGATCGTGTCCAGCATCGCCTATTTCATCGCAAAGACCTTCGAGCCTTACTATATGGAGACCAAGGAGCTCGCCATGGGCGGCCAGATATTCACCCACCGCCGGGAGCGCAATATCCTCTCTTCGCTCAGCCTCGCCAAGCTGACGGACCGCGACCACGAGGTGCTGCACCAGGAAGACTCGCTAAGAGACCTGATCCGGCACGTGCAGCGTGGCGAGGACAAACAGGTCTTTGCGGTGGTCGACGTCAAGCACCAGCTCACCGGCGTCATCGCGCTCAAGGACGTGCGCCCGATGTTCTTCGACCCGGAGCTCTACGACAAGACCCCGCTGAAGGACATCACCCGCGACCCCGCCGCTATCCTGCCGATCGATACCCCGATGACCGAGGTGATGCGCGCCTTCGACGAGACCAAGGCGTCCTATCTGCCCGTCATCGACGAGGAACGGCGGTTCGTGGGGTTCGTCTCCAAGTCCCGCCTGTTCGAGCAATACCGCTCCCAGGTCGCTGCACAAAAGGACATCTACGAAGATGAATAGCCTCCTGATCCATAACATCGGTTTGCTGGCGGGTGTCCGTGAACACAGCCAGGTCCTGAAAAGGGTGGGGCTCAAAGAGCTGCCGGCGCTGACTGACGCGTGGCTGCTGATCAACGATGGGCGCATCGCCGCTTACGGGACCGCGCATCCGACGCACCTCCCCGACACCTACCGCCGGCTGGACGCCCACGGCGCCGTCATCCTGCCCGCCTGGTGCGACTCCCACACTCACCTGGTCTTCGCCGGCTATCGCGAAGGCGAGTTCGTGGACAAGCTGCAAGGCATGACCTACGCCGAGATCGCCGCGCGCGGCGGCGGTATCCTCAAGTCCGCCCGGCTGCTGGGCGAGACCCCCGAGGACGTGCTGTACGAAAATGCAAAAGAACGCCTCGACGAATGTATCCGCCTCGGCACCGGCGCGATAGAAATCAAATCCGGCTACGGCCTCACGGTGGAAGGCGAGCTGAAGATGCTCCGCGTGATCCGGCGCCTGAAGGAAAACGCGCCCATCCCGGTAAAAGCAACCTTCCTCGGCGCCCACGCGGTCCCAGACGCCTATAAGGATAACAGGAACGGCTATATCGATTTGATCATCGACCAGGCACTTCCGCAAATCGCCGGGCAAAAATTGGCCGACTTCATCGACGTCTTCTGCGAAGAAGGCTTCTTCACCCCCGAAGAGACCATAAAAATCTGCCGCGCAGGCCAGGCCCACGGCCTCACCCCGAAGATCCACGCCAACCAGCTCCACCGCTCCGGCGGCGTCCAGGCCGGTATAGCCGTCACCGCGCTGTCGGTAGACCACCTGGAAACCATGGGCAAAGAAGAAGTCGACGCCCTCAAAAGCAGCGACACCATCGCCACCGCCCTCCCCGGCGCTGCCTTCTTCCTGCGTATGGGTTATCCACCCGCCCGGGACATCATAAACGCAAACATCGCCCTCGCCCTGGCCAGCGACTACAACCCCGGCTCCTGCCCCAGCGGCAACATGAACCTGGTGGTATCCCTGGCCTGTATACAAATGAAACTGCTCCCCCAGGAGGCCATCAACGCCGCCACCCTCAACGGCGCCTATGCCATGGGCCTGGGCCACGATGTCGGCAGCATCACCCCCGGCAAACGCGCGAACCTGATCTTCATGCGCCCGATCCCCTCCCTGGCTTTCCTGCCATACGCCTTTGGCACCAACTGTATCGACCGGGTCATGGTGAATGGGGAATTTCTGGAAAGTTAACTACCTTTCGGAATGCGCCACTTCCAATTCTATCACGCCGCCCAGCTCCAGCAGTGGACGCGCGTCAGACGTTACGAGACCAAGTTGGGGGAAAAACTGCGGACCGACACCGCCGCGGACTGGAAAGAATCCCTGGCGGCCACGCCGGCCAGATACGTACTGCTGGGCATCCCCGAAGACATCGGCATCAAAGCCAACGGAGGGGTAGGGGGCGCTGCGACCGCGTGGCCGGCCTTCCTCGACGCCTTCCTGAACATCCAAAGCACGGATACCCTGAGCGGCGAAGAGATCATGCTGCTGGGCGCCTTTGACTTCAGCGAGGTCAGCAAAACCATCGAGCTCAACGCCAAAAACCGGGATGAGGGTCTGCAGGCCTACCGCCACGCCGTCGCCGGGGTCGTGGACGAGGAAGTGGAAGAGGTCATCAAGGCCGTCACCGCCGCGGGTAAGATACCGCTGGTCGTGGGAGGCGGTCACAACAACGCTTACCCGATCATCAAGGGCGCGGCCAAGGGCTGGCGCCAGAACGGCCGGATGGACAAGCCCCGTCTCAACGCCCTCAACCTGGACGCCCACGCGGACTTCCGGATTGAAGAGGGGCGCCACAGCGGGAACGCCTTCCGTTATGCCATGAACGAAGACTTCCTGGACCGCTATGCGATCGTGGGGCTGCACGAGAACTACAACAGCCAGTCCATGATGGATGACCTGTACCAGAACACTCGCATCCAGTATACCACCTATGAGGACATCTTTGTCAAGGGCCAGCTGTCCTTCGACCAGGCCGTCCAGACCGCGATCACCTTTACCAAGATCGGCCTGACGGGCATCGAGCTCGACCTCGACGCCATCGAAGGCGTCCTGTCCAGCGCCCAGACGCCCTGCGGGATCACACCGCTCCAGGCGCGCGGGTACCTTTGGATGGCCGCCACCGACCTGCAACCCGCCTACCTGCACATCGCCGAAGGCGCCACCCAGACCGACGACGGCCGCCGCTCCTCCACCACGGGGAAGCTGATCGCCTATTTTGTCAGCGATTTTGTAAAAGCGTCGCTGCAGAAGGGCTAGCGCCCACATGACAAACGGCGCGACGTAGCCCTAGGGCTTTGCCGCCAGCTGGATCATCTCGTCCAGCTCGCGAACGGTCCCGTCGGTGTCGCCGTTGAACCCGACGACCTTGAAACGGACGACGCCGTTGGGATCGACGATGAATTTGGTCGGGATACCGGTGACCTTGTAATTCTCCACGACCTTGTTGTCGTTATCCATCAGGACGTGGAAGGTATAAGGGTTGGAGGAAATAAAATCCCGTGCGTTTTTAACCTTGTCGTCCACGTTGTTTTCCCAGGTGTCGATAAAGAGCAACACGACGTTGTCATCCGCCTTGTGCTTGTCCACGACCTTTTGCATCGCGGGGAAGGACGCCTTGCACGGACCGCACCAGGTCGCCCAGAAGTCGAGGATGACGGTTTTGCCGCGGTAGCTGTCCAGGGAAACCTGGTTCCCGCTGACGTCGCGGAGGACAAAACCAGACGCCGGGTCGTGCAGGATGGTCTTGATCATTTCGGCCTGCTTGCTCGCGTTGGCCTTGGCGGCGAGGGCCGCCAGCGCTTCTTCGCCGCCTGTGCCGTGGAGCCTTATGTACTGGGCGTTCATCGCGGAGTCCGTCACGCCCTTGGCGATGTACGATGAAAGCGACGCCAGTACTTTTGACGGCCTGGCGACCTTCTCCATCATCATGTGGTACCGCTCGATGATTTCCTTGTCGGGTTCGCCGGAGCCCATGGCGATGCCCTCGTATTTGAAGGCGTTTTTATAATCGCCCGTCTTGTACAGCAAAAAAGCGTAGGTATCGGCGTACATGGTATAGCTGGCCTTCAGGTTACGCACGTATTGCACCTGGGTGAGGTTGTCGGGTTTGCCCGCCCCCGTGTGTTCGAGCGATAACAGGGTGTCCAGCGACGCCTTGGACAGGGCGGTTGCCTGCGGCAGGGAAACACCGGCGAGGCAGGCCTGCCAGGCGATCTCATTGTATGACTGCGCCTTTGTATCGGCGTTGCCGGCCGGGATGAACCGTAGGGCCTTGTCGAGATCGCCTTCCTTTGCATACGCGCTGGCGACCTGCGTTATCATCACGTCGGTATACGTGCCACGGAAAATGGACGTGGACGGAGCCTCCGGCGGACAGGTAGCCATATAGCCGGTGAAGATCCGTTCTTTGGCGGCAGCACCATGTGCGGCGATCAACTGGTGGTAAAATTCCGCCCTCTTCCAATCACCCAGGGGAAACTGCTGGTGCTCCAGGTTGGTCAGAAGGTCGCTGAGGGCCCTATTTTTAAAAACCTTTGCTGCCAGGAAGATGGCCTGGGCGTAGTCGTTTTCCACGAGATTCTTTTCCAGGGGCATGGCAGTGACGACCTTGACGGCGGCGGGGGTGTCTTTTTTATAACTGAGATAATACGACAACCGTTCGCCAAAGGCGGTGGGCGGAGTGGTGAAACCTGCCCAGTATGCGTGGGCGCTGGCTTTGAGCTTGTCGTCGTCTTCCGGCATGCCGAAGAGCGTGTTCCCCGTTTGACTATAGACGGTGGTCATTGCCTTGAAACTTTCACGGAGGGGCTGCCCGTCCGTGCCATAGACCGGGAGCGATGTTACGGCCAGCACCTTCGCACCAGCGTCCATCACGTTGGCCACGATCGCAACGGCGGTATCCGGCAGCGTCGCCGTAGCCGTCCATTCGGCCCCGTCCTTTTGGAGTGTCAGGTCGTGGGCGACGGCCTGGCTTTTCTTATCGAGCACATAAAAACCGCCGGTGGGTCCGGTCGTTGCATGTATGGTTACCGTGCCACCGGGCTGCGGCTGAGCGGGGATGATCCAAACCGAATCTTTTTTCTGGGCTGCGACCGCCAGGGGCAACCCCGCGGCGACGAGAATGAGCAGTTTCATGAAGGGAAGATAGTTAAAAATTTACGCCGATATTGACATATCCAAGGACTATATGGCTTTGGTCGCCGTACATCAGGCTGAACTCTATGGGACCGATCGGGCTGTCGTATCCCAGGGAGAGGGAAGACCCTGAAAGGAAGGCGGGGTTGACCAGACGGTCGCGGACGTTAAGGAAATTGTAAATCCCGATGTTTTCCTTGGCGGTCACATAGACGAGGGGTAGGAGTTCGTACCGGTACCCCAGGAGGGCGGTGGCGATGGACGAGGTATTGATCGTGCCCTCGGACAACCCCGCGAAGGTGATCTGGTTGTGGTACTGGGGCGTAAGGCCGCCCACGATGAAGTCGTTGACGCGGTTGACCTGGTACCGGAAGTTCATCCCCGCCTGGACCTGCCAGAGCAGGGTGCTCTTCCGGCTCAGACCGGCGTACTCCTGGGCGTCCAGGAGAAAACGCGTGTAGTCCGACGCATCCTTGTTCAACGAGTCGGCGTCGATGGGGAGCCCGTTCTCGGTGATCTGGAAGTCGGGCGACTGGCCGTAGACCACGTCATATTCGGCGTTGATCTTGAAACCCGATCGGGGGTAGTCCCAGCGGTCCAGGGTGTTCAGCTGGAAATAAGGGTAGGAGGTAAAGGAGTTGTCGGTCCCGCGCACCTCCAGCGGGGAGAGGAGCAGCGGCCGGAAGCCGTTGTTCTCGAAACGCGTGCCCAGCCCCAGGTCGACGATCCGGTTGACGGAACGCTGGATACGCAGGTCGCCCACCGTGTAGAAATAGCGGTACAGGCCGTCTTTTTGAAAGTCCGTGTAGGTGTTGTATTCGGGCGACTCGTACTGCGCGGTCAGGATCATGGCCGTTTGGTTGTGCAACCCGAAATATTGCAGGTGCTGTCCCCGGATGCGGAAGGTCTGGCCGATACTCGCGGTGACGAGGCTCCGGGAATGCCGCGTAAAATAGTTCCGGGTCGTGAAATTGGCCACCAGCGCCGCGCCCGAAAAAATGTTATAGCTGAGGCCCAGCTTGGCCTCCGTGGTCGGGTTCTCGGAGACCTCGAAAACCAGCGTCGCCGAGCCGTCCGGCCAGGGCTCCAGGTAGTAGAAGACCTTTTCATAGTACCGCGTGCCATAGACGCGCCGCGCCATCAGCGTGACCTGGCGGGCGGTGTATCGCCCCGGTCCCTTGTAGCCGAGGATGTCGACGAAAAAGGTGGAGTCCGTTTTGACCAGGCCTTTTATCTTCACGTCGTCGATCTGCACCGAATCGACGGGGGGCAGGCGGTCCAGCGGATCGGGTTCCGGACCGTACAACCGGTCCAGCGAATCCTTGAGTCTTTTGATGACCGGGTAGAAATCGCGGCCCCTGGACAGCCCCTGGTCTACGATGTCGCCGGCCCGGCCGAAACTGGTCGCGGAATAACCCTCCAAAGGATGGAATATATATACATCCGTCAGTTTTTGTTGCTCCTTATTGTCCTCGGCCTCCTTGAAGAACGCGATCTGCAGCAGCACCTGGAGGACGTTGTTGATCTTTTTGGTGGGCAGCAGGCCGTTGGCGACGCTGCTCCCGATCACGATGTTCGCGCCCAGGTCGCGCACCTCCCGGACCGGGAAGTTCCGCACCACACCCCCGTCGACCAGCATCACCGAATCGATGCTCACCGCGGTGAACACCGTCGGGATGGCCATGCTCGACCGGATCGCCTTGACGAGCTCACCCTTGTCGAGGACCACTATCGAGCCGTCCGAGATATTGGTGGCGATACACCTGAAGGGGATGGACAGCTTCGTGAAATCTTTCGTCCGGTATACGGGGAAAAACAACTCGCTGAACTTCAACCACAGCTCTTCGGCCTCCAACAGCCCTGTCGGCAACCGGAAGCTGTGGTTCGACCACGGCAATTCCAGCGCGTACTTCCCGTACTCGTCCTTTTCCTCCATTTTGAGGTTGGTGAGGTTGGTCTGGTTACTCAACAGGTTCCCCCAGTCGATGGCCCGGGTGATCTTTTCCAGCGTGTCGGCCGAATAGCCCGCGGCGTACAGCCCCCCAAAAATGGCGCCCATGCTCGTCCCGGTGATCGCATCCACCTTCAGCCCGGCCGAGTCGATGGCCTTGAGAATGCCTATATGGGCCAGCCCCTTGGCGCCGCCACCGCTGAGGGTGACGCCGATCTTCGGTCGTTGCGCGACCGCGGAGGTACAGCACATACAGAGAACAACGCCCAAGCGCGCCATTTGCATCATGCTTAAAATTAAGGGATTGGCGCGCAACAAAAAGTTGACTATTTCACAAAAACCGCCTTCTTCTTCATATCCCGCACGATCTGCCGGCTATACGACCCCGCGAGCTCGTTCGCGGAGCCCGGATCGAAGGACTTGCTCTGCACGGAATACAACACCTTGTCGGTAGCGACGTCATACACATTGGTTTCCCAGGCAAAACGGGTCCCGTTACGGACATACCCGGGGCTATAATAACCGCCGCCCCAGCCCCAACCCCACGGGCTCGGGTAGATGGTACCGGGAACGTATTCGCGGGTGCGGCTATGGTTGGTTTGGGAAATCGTCAGGAGACCGTCCGCCCCGAAGTCCTTGGCCTTGGCCAGGGACGCCTGTTCGGTCATACCTTCGAAGGCCTTCGGTCCGAAGGCCGCCAGTGCGGATACGGCGGGAAAACCGTTACGGGTGAGCTGGTCGGCCATGCTTTGCTCCATGGCGCGGCGGATGTTCCGCTGGTTGTCGGGCACCATGGCGAGAACCATGATCTTATTGTAATGCGCCGGAAGGACCCGGTCGTTTCTCCAGGAAGACGTGATTTTTGTGCTGCTACAGGAGGCCAGGAAAAGAAGGGCGAGGATCCAGGGTTTCTTCATGACCGTTGGACACGCCCGCCGCCGACAGGTTTAAAGGTTGGCCACCAAATAGACCTCGTTATTCAGGTAAGGCCCGCCGGGATACGGAGCCGAATAATCCAGGTTTACCCAGTACTGCCCCGCGTGCTCGTGATAATAGATCCGGTCCACGTGCTGGTCGGCGAAAAGCTCGCGGACGGCGGTCTCGAACTTCTGGAAGTCGGCCTTGCCGCCTACAAAAAGCTCGGGGTACATATGGCCCTTGATAACCACCACCCGCGCCTGGGCGCCGATGGCCTCCATACAGGAACCCATCAGCAGGGCATGGTCGTCACAGTCCCCACCCAAACCGTTCTGTATCGTTTCCCGGGGGGTAGCGTAGTATTCGTTGTCCTTGGGGTCGGGGACGTATTTAAAGTTGTGGTTGATATACTTGAACAGCGACAGCTCCCGGGCGACCATCTGGTACTTGTCAAAGGACCCGTCAAAGCTCTCCAGGGAGTGTTTTACGGCGAAGTTGCGGACCGTGGGGTCGTTGAAATCGGCCTTGGAGCGGAGGGTATCGGCCAGCTCGGTCCGGCTGTCCCCCCAAACGTCGGGCATGACGTTGAGACCATCCAGCTTCTTCTGGTCGCGGGCGTCCCAGTTACCGGTTACCCAGTGACCATAATCGTGGATACCGTTCACCAGGGTGTAACCGCCAGAGAACTGATTGTATATCAATACAGAAAAAAGCAATGCGGCGGCCGGGATGACCAGCGGACGGAACAGGTCGACCATGATCCGGATGATGACGAGGGCCACCAAAAAGGCGAAAATGATGGAAACCGGGACCTGGTGGATTTGAAGATTTGGAACGAACCGATTGATTAACAAGCCTAAAGGCAACAAGGCAAGAAAGCCGAACGCTTCCGAGAGGAAGACCTTACAGTTGTCGTATAGGGAGTTTGTAGCTTTCATCGGGTTCTTCTTTTAGTTTATACTAGGAACTTGGATTTGGGGACCCTTGGTTAAGTCTCCGTTAATGAATGTACGTAGAATTTTTCAAATACGTTGCGTTCAACATAACTTTTTGTTAACGAATTTTCGGTCTAACCAGGTAGATTCACCTGTGTTAATAACAAAAATCCGGCCGGGGAAACGCCATTTATTATATTTGCGCCAAGCGTAATTACTAAAATATTTAGCACCCAGCGGTTTTGTGAGTGCCGCCCGTATCCTAAAAGCGTGATCTATGGCAGAAAGTAAAGACCTATTCAATTACACGGAAGACTCGATCAAGTCCCTGGACTGGCGGGAGCACATCCGTCTGCGCCCCGGGATGTATATCGGCAAACTGGGGGATGGCACCAGCCCGGACGACGGTATATACGTCCTGCTCAAGGAAGTCCTGGACAATTGTATCGACGAGCACACCATGGGGTATGGCAAGCAGGTCGACCTGTCCATCGATGGTAAGGTCGTGACTGTCAGGGACTATGGCCGGGGTATACCCCTGGGAAAGGTGGTCGATGTGGTTTCAAAGATCAACACGGGCGCCAAATACGACAGCCAGGCTTTCCAGAAGTCGGTTGGGTTGAACGGCGTTGGTACCAAGGCGGTGAATGCCCTCAGTAGCTACTTCAAAGTCCAGAGCGTCCGTGAGGGTAAATCAAAAGTCGCTGAGTTCCAACGGGGTGAGTTATCCAAAGACCATAAGGAAGCCAAAACTGACGAGCCCAACGGCACGCAGGTCACGTTTATCGCGGACGAAACCGTTTTCAAGAACTTCCACTTCGTCCACGAGTACCTGGACAACCAGCTCTGGAACTATTGCTACCTGAACGCGGGGTTGATCATCAACTTCAACGGCAAGAAATACGTTTCCAAGAACGGTTTGCTCGACCTGCTCCAGCGCAAGACCAACCCGGACGAGATCCGGTACCCGATCATACACCTCAAGGGGAACGACATCGAGGTGGCGCTGACCCACAACAACGACTACGGCGAAGACATATACTCCTTCGTCAACGGCCAGTATACTACCCAGGGCGGGACGCACCAACAGGCTTTTCGCGAAGCGTTTGTAAAGACCATCCGGGACTTTTATAAAAAGGACTACGACGTCACCGACATCCGCCAGAGCATCGTGGCGGCGGTATCGGTTCGCGTCCAGGAGCCCGTTTTCGAGTCGCAGACCAAGACAAAGCTGGGTTCGCTCAACGTATTCGACGGCGGCCCCAGCATGAAGGCCTTTGTGGGCGACTTCCTGGCCAAAGCGCTTGACGACTATCTCCACAAAAATCCGACGGCGGCCGACGCGCTGAAGAAACGGATCGAGCAGAGCGAGCGCGAACGCAAGGAGCTGGCCGGCATCAAAAAGCTCGCAAACGAACGCGCCAAAAAGGCCAACCTGCACAACAAGAAGCTCCGGGACTGCCGCGTCCACCTGGACGAGGAGCCGCCCGGTCGCAACAAGGAGGAATTTATCGCGCTACAGCAACAAACCACCATCTTTATCACCGAGGGTGATTCCGCCAGCGGGTCGATCACCAAATCGAGGGATGTGGATACCCAGGCCGTGTTTTCGCTGCGCGGTAAACCGCTCAACTGTTACGGCCTGACCAAAAAGGTGGTGTACGAGAACGAAGAATTCAACCTGCTGCAGCACGCCCTCAACATCGAGGAAGGCCTCGAGGGCCTGCGGTACAACCGGATCGTCATTGCCACTGACGCCGACGTCGACGGTATGCACATCCGTTTGCTCATGATGACCTTTTTCCTGCAGTTCTTCCCGGATCTGGTGAAAAAACAACATGTTTCCGTCCTGGAGACGCCGCTGTTCCGCGTCCGCAACAAACAGGAGACCATTTACTGCTACGACGAGGGTGAAAAACAAGCCGCGATCAAAAAGCTCGGTAACAAACCCGAGATCACCCGCTTCAAAGGGTTGGGTGAAATCTCCCCGGGGGAATTCGGGCGTTTTATCGGAACCGATATGCGTGTCCAGCCGGTGCTCCTCGAAGACGGCGACCACATCCAGACCCTGCTCGAATATTACATGGGCAAGAACTCGATGGAACGGCAGGAATTCATCATCAAAAACCTCCGCGTGGAATCCGACGCCGCGGAACTGGAGGAGGCGCCGTCGAAATGATCCATATTGTTTTCCAGACTTCGGACGTACACGTTTTACAGCAAGCCATGGCGCTCGATCCGGAGTTGACCGGCGACATCCTGCAGATATATGACGACCTGGCCGTGGGCCCCTTGCAGGGCCTGGACGCGCCCAAGGGCGACGCCAGCGGCGGCTGGCAGGCGCGCCGCGATTGGTGGAAGACCGTCCTGGAGCTCACGCCGTATAACTTTGACGAGGCCAAGGGCATGTCGGACGACCAGATGACCATCCATCGCCTCAAGCAAACGCTCGATGACAATCCCGCCGAGGAAGTGTGGGTATGGATGGCGCAAAACGCCCACGACGTGTGCGGCTATTTCTGGCTGGTGAACCGGCTCAGGGACTACCAGGGCAGGGTACAGGTGTTGTACCTGAATAACCTGCCCTTTATCAACGAAAAGGGCGCCATCTTCTACCCGGTCTACCTGTTCGAGATACAACCGTCCGAATTCCGCAAGGCCAAAAAGCTGGCGCGCCTCATTACCCCCAGCGAGTTCGAGATCGACCCCGACGAATGGGCCCGTCTGTGTATGGAAAACGCCGGGGTCCGCGTCCTGGAAGGTGGGAAGAAGATCACGAGCCACGACTACGACTATTATGATAAGAACCTGCTGGCGGCGCTCACTACCCAGTGGCAAAAGGTCCACCGCGTCATCGGCAATACGCTCGGCAAAATGAAGGTCAAGACCGGTGACGCGTATCTCTTCTGGCGCTTACGCGAACTGATCGCCGCGGGTACGCTGCAGCTCAACGGCGACCTGGCCAAGGGTTGGAACGCCGTCGAGGTCAAGCTGCCCGGAGGCCCCGTGACTACCGAAGAGGGCGCGACCGCGGAAGCCCCCGCGCCCGCCCCCCAACCCCCCGCCCCATGACGTTGCTGGGCATCCACCATATCGCCATCATCACCGGTCACCTGGAACAAAGCAAGGCCTTTTACACCGACATCCTCGGCTTCAAAATCAACCGCGAAGTCTACCGCGCCGAACGGGATTCATACAAGGTCGACCTGTCGCTCAACGGCCAGTACATGATCGAGCTCTTTACCTTCCCCGCCGCGCCCGCCCGCCCTTCCTACCCGGAGGCCCGCGGTCTGCGCCACCTGGCGTTCGCCGTCGAAGACGTCGACGCCGCCGCGAGCGAGCTGGCCGCCAAAGGCGTTGCCGTGCAACCCGTCCGTATCGACGAGCACACCGGCAAGCGGTTTACCTTTTTTGCGGACCCCGACGGGCTACCGCTGGAGTTATATGAACCCTGACGCGTGCCCGCGGCGCGTACAACGAAGCGTGCCCGCGGCGCGTACAACTTGCAGTGTATGATCGACATTATTCCCATAGAGCAGATTGGTCTCGACGAGCGGGGCGGGACCTATGTCTTTGACACCTTTGGCCGCTCCGGCCAGTTCATGGTCACCTACCGCCGCGCCGGCAGCATCAGCGGCCGCCACTACCACGAAGGCATCCGCCCCGGTAAAAACCCGGAGCGCCTTGTCCTCCTCAAGGGTGACATCCTGCTCAACTGGAAGGACGTCCGCGGCGACGACCGCGGCAGCGAGCCCGTGACCGGCCCCGCCCAGATCACCATCCCCGCCGGCGTCTGGCACGAGGTCGTCGCCGTCACCGATTTCGTGATGCTGGAATTGAATTCCGCCACCGACGGCCGCGGCGATACCTATTGGCTGATGCCCGATGAGCTCGGATAAACCGAGCGGGGATAAACCCTATATTTACACCCAATGGAAGAGAAAATAGAATCTACAGAAGGCCTCAAAGACAAAGGAGTCTCGGGTCTCTATGAGAACTGGTTCCTGGACTACGCCTCCTACGTCATCCTCGAACGGGCCGTGCCCGCCATCGAAGACGGCCTCAAACCCGTACAGCGCCGCATCCTGCACGCCATGAAGGAGCTGGACGACGGCCGGTTCAACAAGGTGGCCAACATCATCGGTTCCAGCATGCAGTTCCACCCGCACGGCGACGCCAGCATCGGCGACGCGCTGGTGAATATGGGGCAAAAAGACCTGCTGATCGACACCCAGGGAAACTGGGGCGACGTACGCACGGGTGACGAAGCCGCCGCTTCCCGGTATATCGAGGCGCGTTTGAGCAAGTTCGCCCTGGAGGTGGCGTTCAACAGCAAAACGACGGCGTGGCAGCTCAGCTATGACGGCCGCAAACAGGAGCCCGTGGCCCTGCCGATGAAGTTCCCGCTGCTGCTCGCCCAGGGCGCGGAAGGGATCGCGGTAGGCTTGTCCACCAAAATATTGCCGCACAATTTCTGCGAATTGATCGAGGCCTCGATCAAATACCTCCGCGGTCGCAAGTTCGAGCTCTATCCCGACTTCGCCACCGGCGGCATGATCGACGTCACCAATTACAACGAAGGCAAACGCGGCGGCAAGGTCCGCGTCCGCGCGCGGATCGAGGAATCCGATAAAAAGACGCTACTGATCAAGGACGTGCCCTATGGCGTTACTACCAGTGCGCTGATCGACTCGATCCTCAAGGCCAACGACCAGGGAAAGATCAAGATCAAAAAGGTCCGCGACAACACCGCGGCCGAGGTGGAGATCCAGGTGGAGCTCGCCCCCGGCATCTCCCCCGACATCACCACCGACGCGCTCTATGCTTTTACCGACTGCGAGGTGAGCATAAGCCCCAACGCCTGCGTGATCGTCGAGGAAAAGCCACGCTTCATGGGCGTCCAGGACCTGCTCAAAGCCTCCGCGGACAACACCAGGGAGCTGCTCAAAAAAGAGCTCGAGATCAAGCTCCGGGAGCTGGAAGAGAAGTGGCACTATACGTCGCTGGAGAAAATCTTCTTTGAAGAAAAAATATACAAGGAGCTCGAAAAGCGGCACGACACCTGGGAAAAGGTGCTCGTGGCGATTGAAAAAGCGTTCGCCCCCTTCGCGCCAAAGCTCAAACGCGCCATCACCCGCGAAGACGTGCTCAAGCTCACGGAGAAACCCGTCCGCCGTATCTACAAGCTCGACATCGACGAGCTCGACGCGCAGCTGAAGGGCATCAACGCCGAGATCAAACAGGTCAAGCACGACCTCGCCAACCTCGTCGACTTTGCCGTCGCCTACTACGAGAACCTGCTCAAGAAATACGGCAAGGGACGCGAGCGCAAAACCGAAATCCGCCTGTTCGAGGCCATCCAGGCCAAACAGGTCGCCATCGCCAACTCCAAGCTCTACGTCAACCGCGCCGACGGTTTTGTCGGCTCCGGTTTGAAAAAGGACGAGTTCGTCGCCGACTGCTCCGACCTGGACGACATCATCGTGTTTACCAAGGCGGGGAAGATGAAGGTCGTAAAGCTCGCCGATAAGGTCTTTATCGGCAAGGACATCCTCCACGTGGCCGTTTTCCAGAAGAACGACGAGCGGACGACCTACAACATGATGTACGTCGACGGCGCCAGCGGCGTAACCTTTGCCAAGCGCTTCAACGTCACCGGCGTCACCCGCGACAAGGAATACGACCTCACCAAGGGCGATCCCAAATCCAAGGTGCTTTGGTTCACCGCCAACCCGAACGGCGAAGCCGAAAGCGTGTCCATCCTGCTCAGCCCCAATTCCCCCGCCCGTAACAAACACCTCGACTTCTTCTTCGAGGAGCTCGAGATCAAGGGCCGGAGCGTCATGGGGAACCAGGTCACCAAATACGCCGTCAAGAGCGTCAAGCTCAAAGACGCCGGGAAGTCCACGCTGTCCGCCCGCAAACTGTGGTACGACGACACCTTCGGCCGGTTGAGCCTGGAGGAAAAGGGTCGCTACCTGGGCAGCTTTGACACCGAAGACCGGCTGCTCGTCGTCTACAACGACGGCAACTACGAGATCGCCGGCCAGGAAGCCACGCAAAAATTCGAGCCCGAAAAACTGCTGTTCATCGGCAAGTTCAATCCCGAAGCCGTCATCACCGCCGTCTATCTAGACGCCGAAAAGGCCCAATACAACGTCAAACGGTTCAAGATCGAAACCACCACCATCAACAACAAATTCCTCTTCATCAAGGAAGGCGAAGGCAACGAGGTAGCCCTGGTTACCACGGCCGAAAACCCTGTGGTGCTGATCCAGACCGGTAAGAAGTCCGATCCGCACGTCCAGAAGATCAAGGTCGCCGACTTTGTTGACGTCATGGGCTGGCGCGCCATGGGCAACAAGCTCGTCGACAAGAAGGGCGTGACCCTCGTATGGGACCAGCGCTC